>CANQSD010000046.1 GCA_947626385.1 uncultured Oscillospiraceae bacterium
CTGGAGCGGGTGATGGGAATCGAACCCACGTCCCCAGCTTGGAAGGCTGGTGCACTAGCCGTTGTGCTACACCCGCGAATCCATTACTCAACACGGCTTAAAGATAATACCATATATCCCGGCGCTTGTCAAATGTTTTTTTCAAAAAACGAAAAAAGGCAAGGACGTATCCAAACCGTACGGGCCGCCAAGAGAGGCGGCCCCTACAAGAGATCGCATAAAAACGCGGCCCCGAGATCTCGGGGCCGCTTGGCTGTTTTTATGACACGGCTTTCACGCACTGGATGCGGAAGTCGTAGCTGACGCCGTCGACGGTGGCGGTGACGTGGACGTAGCCCTTGGCGCCGACGCAGGTGATCCTGACCTTGAGGCCCGTTTCATCCAGCTCCACGATCTCCAGAGCGTCCTCGGTGTCACAGCTCCAGGTCACCTTGCTGGTGACGGTGGAGGGAGTGACCTTGGCGGTGTAAGTGACCTTCTCGCCCACATGGAGGGTGTTGTCCTCGATGGGCTTGCCCTTGGAATATTGGCTGGAGACCTCGATGGCGGAGGCCACGGCGGTGCCGCCGGGGTTCGTGGTGGGCGGCGTGGTGCCGGAATTGTCGCCGACGGTGACGGGGATATCGGCCTTGGCGTCGCCCACCGTAACGGTGACGGCAGCGGTGCCGTCGGCCACGGCGGTGAGCTTGGCGGTCATGCCGGTCTCGTCGGCCTCCACCTTGACGATATTTTCGTCGCTGGTGGTCCAGACGGGCTTATCGGTGACGGTATCGGGAGTGACAGTGACGGTGAGCTGGACCTCGTCCCCGGCCTTGGCGGTGACGGAGGAGGCGGCGGAGCCGTCGGAGAGCGTCACGGCGAGCTGGGTGCCCGCGGGGGTGGTGCCGGGATTGGAGTTGCCGGGCAGGTCGGTCACGCCGTCCGACGTATTGGGCTTGTCGCGGGACTCCTCGGGGTCGCCGGAGGAGCCGGTGACCAGAATGACGATCACCGCGGCGATGAGCACCACGATGAGCAGGATGCCAATGATGAGCTTCCAGGTGGCGTTGTCGCCGTCGGAGACTCTCTTGCCCTTTTTATGTCTGTGCGCCCCGCAATATGGGCAGCGGCTGCGAAGTCCGGAATATGTCCTGTCGCAACGGCCGCATTTGACCTGAGGTATCAGTGACACGTTTATCCCTCCCGTATAGGCTCTTGTATATAGGTTGGCGATAGGATGACCCTAATTTACATAATATTTTACCCTATTCTTTCCGTTTCGTCAAGGGTGCAATGAAAAATATTATGAAAAAGTTCTCAGTCCGCCAAAACCTCGTCCAGGAAGTCCGTAAGCTCCCGCTGGCACCGGGGCATATCCACCACGTAGCTCAGGCCGTGGTCCGCGCCGGGGACGGTGACGAGGCGCTTGGGGCCGGCGTAGGCGTCGAAATTGGCCCGTCCCATGGCGCAGGGGACGAAGGTATCGCCCTCGCCGTGGATGAAAAGGGCGGGCGTCGTGGCCTTTGCCGCCGCCTCCCGGGCCGAGCACGCCTCGCAGTCGAAGCCGCCGAACATGAGCCCCGCCAGCTGCACCAGGGGATAGAGGACCCTTGCCGGCAGGCGCCAGCTTTTGATGACGCAGGTGATGATCTCCCGGGGGGAGGTGTAGCCGCAGTCGGCGATGAGCCCCCGGACGCTCTCGGGGAACCCCTCCCCCGCCGCCATGACCACGGTGGAGGCCCCCATGCTGAGCCCCTCCACGATGATCTTCTCGCCGGGGAAGCGCTTTTCTATGTAGTTGACCCAATCGAGGAGGTCCCAGCGCTCCCGGATGCCGAAGGTCATGACATGGCCCCCGCTTTTGCCGTGGGCCCGCTGGTCGGCAAGGAGCATGGCAAAGCCCTGAGAGTGGACGTACTCCGAGGAGCAGGAGAAGTCGTTCTCCGCCATGGACCGGTAGCCGTGCATCATAATGACGATCCCCCGGCGGTCCTCCTTATCGTAAAACCGCCCGAAAAGCCGCGTCCCGTCCCGCCCGCGGATGACCACATCCTCATAGGGCGTCTCCGCCACGTAGCGTTTGCCCGCCAAAATGAGGTCGGCGTAAGGCCGCAGCTCCTTCTTGAGGGCAAAATCGTGTTTGGTAAAATCCGCGTCCGTGTGCCCCCCGAAGGCGGCGGCAAAGAAAAGAAGCTCCAGCAGCAGGAACCCCAGGTCCAAGACGAGAAGGATGATGAGGATGGCGGTCATGGAAACACCTCCGGAAAAGGTTTTGCGCCGCAGGCGCAATTGAATTGAAACGCGGCGAAGCCGCAACCTTTTTGAAAGGCTCCCCTTCGTAAGGGGAGCTGTCGAGCGAAGCGAGACTGAGGGATCGAGGGTCGAGGGATAGAGCTCTGTCATCCAACCCTCGCTTCCCCCCTGCCCCCCTCCTACGAGGAGGGGGCTAAAAAGGTTGCGGCTGACGCCGCTTTTTTAATCCGCCGCGGCAGAGACGGGACGGGGTTCCTCCCCTATTTCTCCACATCCTTCACCGGCACGGTGACATCCAGCCCCTTGAAGCCCTCGCCGATGACCTCGTTGGCGTGGAGCATGACGGCGAAGGAGCCGGGGGCGTGGTCGTGGATGAGGTCCTTGATCTCGTAGATCTGCTTGGGGCTGACGGCCACCATGAGCATATTGCGCTCACGGCGCTGGTACATCCCCACGGCGGGGATCATGGTGACGCCGCGGTCCAGCTTTTTCATGATGATGCCGGCCAGCTTTTCCGCCGTTTCGGCGTCGGGGGTGATGATCTCGAAGACCACGGCCTTATTGAAGCCGTGGATGACCTTGTCCATGGTGAAGGAGCACACGGCGATGGCCCCGCCGGCGTAGATGCCGGACTCGATATCCCCGAAGGCGAAGACGGAGGCCAGCACCACCACGGCGTCGCACAGGAACACGAAGGTCCCCAGGGAGACGTGGCGGAATTTTGTGACAAGGAGCCTCGCCAAAAGGTCCGTGCCGCTCCCGGCCACGTAGCCCCGGACCAATATGGCCCCGGCCACGCCGTAGAGGGCCCCGCCGCAGATGGCGGCCAGGAGCCGGTTCTCCGTGAGGTTGGGCAAAAACGCCAGAAGGTCGGCAAGGCCGGAGAAGGCCACGGTGGACAGCAGGGCCGAGAGCGTATACGCCCAGCCCTGGACGAAGTAGGACCAGATGAACACCGGGATGGAGATGACGAACACCACAAAGCCCACGCTGAGGGACGGGAACAGGGCGTTGACGATGACGCCCACGCCCCCAAAACCCCCGGCGGCGATGGCGTTGCCGGTGAAAAAGCAGTCCAGCGCCAGCGCCAGTCCCAAGTTGCCCAGAAGGAGATAGAGAAGCGATTTCAGAGAGACGCTTTTTTGCTTCATATGTCCTCCCAACGGTCAAAACGCCCGGAAGATCCAGGACACGCCGTAGAGCACCAGCCCCAGGACCACGTAGAAGGCGAAGGCCAGGGAGACGTTTTTGACCCAGTTCTTCCATCCTTGCACGTCCAGGTCCATGAAGACGTAGGGGTAGCGGTAGACGCCGCTCTTGGGCTCCGGCCCTAAGAACATGGCCCGGCCCATGGCGTAGCCCAGATAGAGCACGGGGATGACGAGCCAGGCGATGACGGCCAGGAACGGCACCTCCTTATCCGCGCACACCAGCCACTGGAGCACCGTCAACAGCGGCACCACGTAGTGGACGGTGAGGTTCTGGTAGGTGTAGTACTCCCCCTTGAACTTCTCCATGTCCCGCTTTTTGAAATCCGGCACCAGAAGGAAGTGGTACACCAGATGCGTCACCCAGATCATCAGCGTCAGGGCGTAGCGCACCCCGGCTCCGGTGAGCTTATCGTAAAAGCTCCCGCCGGTCAGCGTGCCGATAAAGAGCATCGCCTGCCAAAGGCCGATGATGAGGTTGGATAGATTGGTGTAGTAGGAAAATGTCCCCAGCCGGTAGCGCCCCTTGTGGAGCTCCGCCTGCATGAAGACGCCCGACAGCGCCAGAAGCGCCAGGGCCAGCGAGGAGACGATCTCAAAAATGTGTACCATGATGTGTACCTCCCGTCGTATTCTCTTACTCTTAGAATAAATCCTCCCGCCAGAATTTGCAAGATTTTTTTAACCGAATCTTAACAACACACGCCCCTGTTGTGCTATAATGAGAGAAGAGACGACAAAATTCGAGGTGCGCTATGGCCTTCATCGAGTTTCACGACGTGAAAAAAGTCTACCGCTCCGGCGAGGTCCGGATAGAGGCCCTGCGGGGCATGAGCTTTGAGGTGGAGCGGGGGGAGATCTGCGTCATCGTGGGCCCCTCCGGTGCGGGGAAGACCACCCTCCTCAACATCCTGGGCGGCATGGACAGCCTCACCGAAGGGCGCATCGTCCTGGACGGGGAGGACATCTCCGCCTACTCCCCCAAGAAGCTCATCGGCTACCGCCGGCGGGACGTGGGCTTTGTCTTCCAGTTTTATAACCTCATTGAGAACCTGACGGCGCTGGAGAACGTGGAGCTGGCCTCCCAAATCTGCCCCGCGCCCCTGGACGCCGCCGAGACGCTCCGGGCGGTGGGCCTGGGGGAGCGGCTGGGCAATTTCCCCTCCCAGCTCTCCGGCGGGGAACAGCAGCGGGTCGCCATCGCCAGGGCCCTGGCCAAGAACCCCAAGCTCCTTCTGTGCGACGAGCCCACCGGGGCGCTGGACTACAACACCGGCAAGCAAATTTTACAGCTTCTGGAGGACACCAGCCGTAAGTCCGGCATGACCGTCCTCATCATCACCCACAACTCCGCCCTCACCGCCATGGCCGACCGGGTCATCACCGTCCGCAGCGGCCAGGCGCGGGATATGCGCCTCAACCCCCACCCCACCCCCATCTCCCAGATCGAGTGGTGAGCCATGAAAGCACTGTCGAAAAACACCTACCGGGAAATTTTGCGCTCGCCGGGGCGGTTTTTGGCGATCCTCGCCATCATCGTCCTGGGGAGCGGCTTTTTCGTGGGTCTGCGCGTCTCCCAAAAGGCCATGAAGGAGACGGCCGACACCTACCTCGACAAAACCGCCTTTTACGACTTTTCTATAGTCACCACCCTGGGCCTCACCGGCGAGGACGTGGAGGCCCTGGCCGCCGACCCTCAGGTCCTGGACGCCGAGGGGAGCTTTGAGACGGACGCGCTGGTGAATCTCGGCGGGAGCACGGACCAGGTCTTCGCCTTCCACTCCCTCCCGGAGCGGGTGAACCTCCCCGACCTTGTGGAGGGCCGTTTGCCGGAGGCCCCTGATGAGTGCCTTGCCGACTCCTGGACCAATCTTTCCGTGGGCGACCGGGTCACCGTCTCCGGGGAGAACGAGGAGGACACGCTGTCCCTCTTCGCCGTCCGGGAATTTACCGTGGTGGGCGTCGCCACCTCGCCCCTCTACCTCAATTTTGAGCGGGGCAGTACCTCCCTGGGCGCCGGGACCGTCGCCGGCTTCTGCTATGTGCCCCTGGGGGCCTTTGACGCGGACTATTTCACCGCCGTCTACCTGCGCGTCCCCGATATGCCGGCGGCCTACGACGACGCCTATGAAAGCCGCGCCGAGGCGCTGGAGGACCATTTCACGGACCTCGCCAACCAGCGCGCCCAGGCCCGGTACGACCGGCTCAAAGCGGACGCCGAGGCGGAGCTTGCCGACGGGCAGCGGGAATACGACGACGCCTACAATGAGTACATAACACAGCGCGCCGACGCCGAAAAGGAGCTTTCCGACGCCAAGGCGGAGCTGGACGACGCCAAAGCGGAGCTCACCGACGCCGCCCAAAAAATCGCCGACGGCGAGGCCGAGTACGCCGACGGGCAAAAGGAGCTCGCGGACAATGAACGCAAGCTGGCCGACGCCAAGCGTGCGCTGGATGACGCTAAAAAGGAGCTGGACGACGCCGCCCAGGAGATCGCCGACGGGCGAAAAGCTTACGACGAGGGCGCGGCGGCCTTTGAGGAAGAGCGCGCCAAGGCCGAACAGGAGCTGGCCGACGCCGAAGCGGAGCTTGAGGGCGCCCTCCGGGAGCTCACCGACGGTGAGGCGGCCTATGAGGAAAGCCGGAAGCTCTACGAGGACGGTGAGGCCCAATACGCCCAGGGGCTTTCGGAGCTGGAGGCCAACCGGAAGACGCTGGAGGACGGCGAGGCCCAGTACGCCTCCGGCCTTGCCGCCTACAACGCCTACGCCGCCGCCCTGCGGGCCAGCGAGGCCGATTACGAGGCGGGGCTTCAGAAGCTGGAGGACGGGAAGGCCCGGCTGAAGGAGGGGCTTTCCAACCCCATGCTCCTCTCCCTCCTCGGCGGCGCCTACGCCTCCGCCGACGAGCTCTATGACGCCCTCATGGCCGGCACGGTGGACCAGGAGACTCTGGACCTCCTGGATGCCCTGGCCGCCATGATGTCCTCCGAGCTCACGGTCACCGAGGCCGTGGCCGCCATCAAGGAGGGCGAGGCTGCCCTGGCCGCCGCCAAGGCCCAGCTGGACAGCGCCAGGGCGCAGCTGAATGCGTCTTGGAGCACCCTGGCCGCCTCCCGCCGGGAGCTGGACGAGGGCTGGCAGGCGCTTTCCGAGGGCGAGGCCGTCCTGGCCGAGTCCCGCGCGGAGCTGGACGAGGCCAAGGCCCAGCTGGACGAAGGCCGGGCGGAGCTGGACGCCGGCTGGGCGGACTATCAGGAGGGGCTTTCCGCCTATGAGGCCGCCCGGACGGAGCTTGACGAGGCGGTCCGGACCTCTCAAGCCGAGCTGGACGACGCCCTCGCCCGGCTCCGGGACGCCGAGGCCCAATACGCCGGCGGTCAGGCCGACTACGAAGACGGCCTCCGGGCCTATGAGGACGGCCTGCGCGAGTTTCAGGACGGCAAGGCCGCCCTGGAGGAGGCCGCGCGGGAGCTGGCCGACGCGCAGGCCCAATACGACGACGGCCTCCGGGAATACGAGGACGGCCTGCGGGAGTACGAGGATGCCCGCGCCGAAGCCGACCGGGAATTTGCCGACGCGGAAACCGAGCTTGCCGACGCCCAGGCCGAGCTTGACGACGCCCGTGCCGCCATTGACGAGCTGGAGGTCCCCGACGCCTATCTCATGGGCCGGCGGACGAATCTGGGCTACGTGTGCTTTGAAAACGACACCTCCATCGTCCGCAGTATCTCCTCCGTCTTCCCCGTGTTCTTCTTCCTGGTGGCGGCGCTCATCTGCGTCACCACCGTCTCCCGGATGGTGGAGGAACAACGCTCCCAGCTGGGGGTGCTTATGGCCCTGGGCTACTCCCGGATGAAGGTCATGGGCAAGTTCCTCATCTACGCCGGCACGGCCACGGTCATCGGGTGCGTCTCCGGGATCCTCCTGGGCTCCTGGCTCATCCCCTTAGTGGTCTGGCAGGCGTACCACATCATGTATACCTTCTCGGACGCTATTGAGTTTACCTTCGACCTCCCCCTCTCCGCCGTGACCTTCGCCCTATATCTCGCGGCGATGATGGCGGTGACCTGGCTTTCCTGCCGGAAGGAGGTGGGGGACGTCCCCGCCAACGTCATCCGCCCCAAGCCCCCCAAGGCCGGCAAGCGGGTCCTCCTGGAGCGCGTCCCCTTCCTCTGGAACCGCCTCAGCTTCCTCTGGAAGGTGACGGTGCGCAACATTTTCCGCTACAAGCTGCGGGTCGCCATGATGATCCTGGGCGTGGCGGGCTGTACGGCCCTCATGCTCACGGGCATGGGCATCAACGACTCCATCAAGAACGTGGTGGACTACCAGTTTACGGAAATCAGCCTCTACGACTACACCGTCACCTTCGCAGACCCCCTGACGGCCGCCGACCGGGAGGCGTTCATGGCGGACACCGCGGGGTACGTCGGGGACGCCCTCTTCCTCCACGAGACTACCGTCACCGCCGTGGCGGGGCGGGAGGAGAAGGAGGTACAGCTCTCCGCCGTGGACGCCGCCGAAGCGGAGAACGTCCCGGCGTTCATGGACTTCCATGACGGCGCCAGGGCCCTCCCCTTCCCCCAAAAGGACGAGGCGCTTTTGAATTCCGCCCTGGCCGAGACGCTGGGCGTGAAGGCCGGGGACCGTCTGGTTCTGCGCCTGGAGGACGGGCCGGAGGTGCCCGTCACCGTCTCCGGCGTCTTCGATAACTACATCTACAACACCGTCTACATCCGCGCGGACACCCTCCCCGGCACGCCGGAGCTGAACTACGCCCTGGCCCTCAAGGCCGATGGGGCCGACACCGGCGAGGCCCTGGCGGCGATTTTGGGCCGGGACAACGTCCTGGCCGCCTCCTCCAGCCAGGAGATGCGCGCCCGCATCGGAAATATGATGGAAAGCCTCATCTACATCGTCCTGCTCACTGTCATCTGCGCCGCCGCCCTGGCCTTCGTGGTCATCTACAACCTCACCAACATCAACATCCAGGAGCGCCTCCGGGAGATCGCCACCGTGAAGGTCCTGGGCTTCTACGACTTCGAGTCCGCCCTCTACGTCCTCCGGGAAAACCTCCTCCTCACCCTCCTGGGCGCCGCCGCCGGCATCCCCCTGGGGCTGGCCCTCAACGCCTTCGTGGTGGGCCAAATCGAGCTCGACATGATCCACTTCACCCCCCGCGTGGCCCCCATAAGCTACCTTGCCAGCACAGCCCTCACCATCCTCTTCTCCCTCCTCGTCGACCTCTTCATGCTCCGCCGCCTCAGCACCATCGACCCCGCCGCCGCGCTGAAGGCGGCGGAATGAGGACCCGCACGAACCACCCGTGCCGGGAATGTGTGCGGATCATCGAAACAGCGCAGTTCCTCCACCCTCGCTTCCCCCCTGCCCCCCTCCTACGAGGAGGGGGCCCTGAGACGGGGGCGGGTGCGTTTTATCGGAACAGGTCCGTCCCACAACCCCGCACGGGCGGGTTTAGAACCCGCCCCTACAGGAGAAATGGAAAGTTATCCCACAAAAATGACGCCGGAGGTCATCGAAACGCGGGCCGCCGAGAGCGGCGGCCCCTACGGCGTTGATAGGGGGCAATTTAAAACTGTAGGGGCGGGTTCCAAACCCGCCCGCCCCCGCCGCGAACCGTGACAGCAGAAAAAAGATTCGGAAATGTCCGCGGACATTTCCGAATCTTTTTTCGCGCGTTCTCTTTGGCATTTGAAGCCTGGCAGGGCTTCAAAGCCGGTTTTGTTACGCCTGCTGCTCCTTCATCTTGGCGAAGCACTCGCTGCAATAAACGGGCCGATCGGACTTGGGCTCGAAGGGGACCTTAGCCTCGCCGCCGCACATAGCGCAGGTGGCGGTGAAATACTCACGGGGGCCGCGGGCAGCGTTCTTGCGCGCGTCACGGCAGGCCTTGCAGCGCTGGGGCTCGTTCTGGAAGCCGCGCTCAGCGTAGAACTCCTGCTCACCGGCGGTAAAGACGAACTCCTTGCCGCACTCTTTGCATACCAGTGTCTTGTCTTCGTACATTTGTTGGACCTCACTTTTGACATTCTTGCCCGTAGGCATTGTATTTTGCGTCGGCTATGCGCCGGAAACGCCTGATTCATGGGGCCGTGTCAGCTTGCGCCTTATCCTCTGCACGGCGTTGTCGACGGATTTTTCGCTGGTCCCGACCTTTATCGCTATGTCTCGGTAGGAAAGCCCGTCCAAAAAGTGCTCCAGCACTTCCCTCTCCAGTCCGGAGAGCTTTCGGGCAGTATCGGACTTGAGTTCTTCCGTCAACTCTTTTGTAATAACCAGTTCTTCAGGATCTCGCAAATTGCTTACGGACATGATCTGTCTCTCGTCAAACTGTGGGGACTCGAATGAGATGGAATCGTTCAGCGGGCGATGCTTAAATCTTGAAGCGCTGCGGACGGCGGTCAAAAGGCGTGCGACGATACACCGTTCCGCGTAGGTTTTAAAGGAGACGTCCCTTCCGGGGTCAAAGTGCCGCACGGCGGAGAGCAAGCCGACCATCCCCTCCTGGATCAGGTCCTCGCTGTCGCCTCCGGCAAGGAAATAGGGGCGCGCGCAGGCGCGCACCAGGATCTGGTATCTCTCGATAAGCGCCTCCTCCGCCTGGGCGTCGCCTTGCGCGGCGAGGCGCTGGAGGTCCTCATCTGTCCTCTTTGTGCTGTCTTCCATAACAATGCCATTTTTTCACTGTCAGATTAAACACATTATACGAATCAATGCAAATGTTGTCAAGCGAATTTGCTAAAATTTTTAAAAAAATCGTGAATTTTTTTGGTTTTTTACATATTGAACCCGATTTGGCCGCCCATGTCCGCCCCGTTGTCCACGAATTTCAGCCCCAGATGCTCGTAAGCGCGGCGGGTGACGCACCGCCCACGGGGGGTCCGGGTCAGGAAGCCCTGCTGCATGAGGTAGGGCTCGTAGACGTCCTCGATGGTGACGGACTCCTCGTTGATGGTGGCGGCGATGGTGTCCAGGCCCACGGGGCCGCCACCGTAGTTTTCGATGATGCTCATGAGGAGCCGCCGGTCGATGGCGTCAAGGCCGGACTTGTCGATGTCCAGAAGCCGCAGGGCCTTGTCCGCCAGGTCCTTCGTGATGACACCGTCGCCGTAGACCTCCGCGAAGTCCCGCACCCGGCGCAAAAGCCGGTTGGCGATGCGGGGCGTGCCGCGGGACCGGGAGGCGATCTCCAGCGCCCCGTCAGGCTCGATCTCCACGTTCAAAATTTCGGCGGAGCGGCAGATGATCCGCCGCAGCTCCTCGGGCTTATAAAGCTCCAGCTTCAGGTCGATGCCGAACCTGTCCCGCAGGGGCGAGGACAGCTGTCCGGAGCGTGTGGTGGCGCCCACCAGGGTGAAGTGCTTGAGGTCGATGCAGATACTGCTGGCCGCCGGCCCCTGGCCGATGATGATGTCGATCTGCCGGTCCTCCATGGCCGGGTACAGGATCTCCTCCACGGATCGGTTGAGGCGGTGGATCTCGTCGATGAAGAGGACGTCGTTCTCCTCCAGATTCGTGAGTAACGCCGCCAGGTCCCGGGGCTTCTCAATGGCGGGGCCGGAGGTCTTGCGCAGGGTGGAGCCCATCTCATTGGCGATAATGGCCGCCAGGGTGGTCTTCCCCAGTCCCGGAGGGCCGTGGAGGATCACATGGTCCAGGGGCTCGCCCCGCCTTTTGGCGCTCTCGATGAAGACGCCAAGATTCTGCTTGGCCTTCTCCTGCCCGATGTACTCCCGCAGCGTCCTGGGCCGCAAGGACCCCTCCGCGTCATCCTCGGGGATGTATTTGGTTGACATAATATTATCCGTGCTGGAATCCAGGGTATCCTTGGAATAGTCGATCATCCCGCCGCCTCCTTACTTCAACGAGCCCTTGAGGACGACCTTGACAGCCTCCTCTACGCTCATGGCCTCGATGTCCAGCCCGTGGAGGGCGGCGGTGATCTCCTGGGGGGTGTAGCCCAGGACCGTGAGGGCCCCGGTGATGTCCGTGAGCTTCTTCCCAGGCACGCCGGCGGGGACGGCGGCCGCTCCCTTGCCGGAGCCGGACAGGGTGGGCATATCCTTGGCTATTTTGTCCCGGAGCTCCAGGATGATGCGCTGGGCGCCGCGCTTGCCCACGCCGGGGGCGGCGGTGAGCATCTTCTCGTTCTCCGTCACCACCGCCATGGCCAGGGACTCCGGCGTGCAGACGGACAGGACGCTCAGCGCCACCCGCGGCCCCACGCCGGAGACGGACAGCAAAAGCTCAAAGCACCGCTTCTCCGCAAGCTCGAAAAAGCCGTAGAGGTCCAGGGCGTTCTCCGCCACGTTCATATAGGTATAGAGCCGCGCCCGCTCCCCTGACCGCAGGCGCGAGAGGGTGTTGGTCGAGACGTTCAGGGCGAACCCCACGCCGCCGGCGTCGATGACCGCCAGGTTCTTGTCGAGATGCGCCACCTTGCCCTCTATATAGTAGAACATTCGCTTCTTCCCCCTTCGTATGTGAGCAGCGACCCGGCGAACCGGGCGTGGCAGATGGCCAGCGCCAGCGCGTCCGAGGCGTCGTCGGGCTTGGCCGGGGCCTTGAGCTTCAAAAGCCGCCGGACCATCTCCATCATCTGCTTCTTGTCCGCCCTGCCGTAGCCGGTGATGGCCTGCTTGACCTGCAGAGGCGTATATTCGTACATGGGCACGTTCTTCTCGTATCCCGCCAGGACTATGACGCCCCGGCCGTGGGCCACGTCGATGCCCGTGGTGATGTTGGTGTTGAAAAAGAGCTCCTCGATGGAGATGGCGTCGGGCTTGAACGTGTCGATGAGCTCCAGCATATCCTGATGTATCTGGAAAAGCCGGGACGACAGGGGCGTATGGGCCGGCGTGGTGATGGCCCCGCAGGTGAGGAACCGCGACGCCGCCCCCGCCTGCTCGATGACCCCGAAGCCCACCGTGGCCACGCCGGGGTCGATGCCCAGGATCACAGACAAGCGCCCACCCCCTTTTCTCAAAAGACATTTTAACTCATATATTGTACCACAGGCCGGCGAGATGCGCAACATCTTCACACATTTTATTTCCCGCGGCATAGACTGTAATGAAAATACGCGCCGGAACCGGCGCGAGAGGAGGAATTTTACCATGTCTTCAAGGATCGCACCGGGTCCCGTGCCCAGTGACGTCACCGTCCGGGAGGCCGTATGCGTACATACGAGCAAGATATACGACTCCTGCAAGGATAAGGACTGCCTCAGGGACCTGCGGGTGTACCTCACCGCCAACTCCCAGGCCAACCTGGACAACGGCCTCAATGTCCGGGCCCGCTCCGCCGAGCTTCTCTGGGCCAGCCCCATGGTGGAGCCGGTGAACTTCAGCCGGGGCTACTACACCGTGGACATCCGCTTCTACTACAAGATCCGGGCCGACGTATGTATGTCCAGCGGCCTCATCGCCCCCATCGAGGGCCTTGCGAGCTTCACCAAGCGCGTCCTGCTCTTTGGCAGCGAGGGCAGCGCCAAGATCTTCACCTCCGACTTGGGCCCCAGCTGCGTGGACCGCAGCGTCATCGACAGCACCAACCTCCCGAGGGCCGTGGTCGAGGCCGTGGACCCCATCATCCTGAGCCTGGACGCGGTGGACAGCTGCGCCGAGGACACGCCGGAGCCGCTGGAGCTGCCGCCCTATATCCTGGAGCTCTTCGACTCCCCCATCGTCTCCGGCGGCGCGGGACGCCAGATTCTGGCCACCCTGGGCCAGTTCACCATCGTCCGCCTGGAGCGGGATTCCCAGCTGCTCATCCCCGTCTACGACTACTGCGTCCCCGAAAAGGAGTGCCGCGGCGCCCAATCCGACGACCCCTGCACCCTCTTCAACCGCATCGACTTCCCCGTCAACGAGTTCTTCCCCCCTGACTCCCTCTGCGAGGCCCAGGAGTACGAGGACCTCCTGCCGGAGGGGGAATAAGCCGGCAAGGGCCGCCAAACGAGGCGTCCTCCGATACGGCTGCCCCTCCCGGTGGGAGGGGCTTTGAAGCAAAACGGGAGCCGGTACGTTTTGTCGGGACCGCTCGATCCCCCCAACCTTCGCTTCCCCCCTGCCCCCCTCCTACGAGGAGGGGGCGAAAAAGGTTGCGGCTTCGCCGCAGATTTTGATTTGCCCGCGCGGCCGGGACGGGGGACGGGCGGGTTTGGAACCCGCCCCTACAGTTTCCCATTCACCTTCAGTCAACGCCCTACGGGCCGCCGCCTACGGCGGCCCACGTTACAGGTTTCGGATTGCCCCCCAATAAACGCCGTAGGGGCCGCCTCTCTTGGCGGCCCGCGTTGCGATGACCTCCCATGTTATTCTTATGGGATTACCTTCCACATCACCTGTAGGGGCGGGTTCCAAACCCGCCCATGCCACGTTGCGGGACGGGAACGGTTCCGATAAAACGGAAAATGTCAGTTGTCGGAAGCAAGGGCCGCCGTGGGCGGCGGCCCGTACGGCGGTGTTCGGGGCAGGTCAATTGTCGATGCGCAGGTCGCCGAGACGGCGACCCCTACGGCGGCGGGGGCGGGCGGGTGGGAATATAAAAATGCGGCAAAGCCGCAAACCTTTTCCCCGCCGCCGCGTGCAGTACCACCCCGGCGCTTCGCGCTGTTCAGACCTGGGAGGGGCATAAAGCAAAGGCGGGTCCTGGACCCGCCTTTGCTTTTATTTTGCTAAGAAATACTTGACAAATTGCTTATTTTGTGGTATAATACGCTTACCGAGTCAGGCATTACTCCTGGGAATACATCGTCACGAGGCGATTGAGGTGGTCCCAGCGCTCCATGGCGGCCTTTTCGTTCTTGGCGAAGAGGTCCTTGGCGCGCTCCGGGAAGGAGCGGGTCAGGGCGCTGTAGCGGGCCTCGTTCATCAGGAACTCCTGATAGCCGCCGGCGGGGGCCTTGGAGTCGAGGACGAACTTCTTGCCGGGCTCGGCGGCGGGGTTGAACCGGAACAGGTTCCAGTAGCCGCACTCGACCGCCTTCTTCATCTCCTTCTGGCAGTTGACCATGCCGCCCTTGATGGAGTGCATCTCGCAGGGGGCGTAGCCGATGATGAGGGACGGGCCGTTGTAGGCCTCGGCCTCGGCGATGGCCTTCAGGGTCTGGGCGGGGTTGGCGCCCATGGCCACCTGGGCCACGTAGATGTAGCCGTAGGACATGGCGATCTCGGCGAGGCTCTTCTTCTTGATCTCCTTGCCGGCCGCGGCGAACTGCGCCACCTGGCCGATGTTGGAGGCCTTGGATGCCTGGCCGCCGGTGTTGGAATAGACCTCGGTGTCGAAGACGAAGACGTTCACGTTGTTGCCGGAGGCAAGGACGTGGTCCACGCCGCCGAAGCCGATGTCGTAGGCCCAGCCGTCGCCGCCGAAGATCCAGACGGACTTCTTGCTGAGGTACTCCTTCTGGCTCAGGATCTCCTTGGCCTTGTCGCAGCCGCAGGCCTCAAGAGCGGCGACCAGGGCGTCGGTGGCGGGCTTGTTGGCCTCGCCGTCGTCCATGGTCTCCAGCCACTTGGCGCCGGTGGCCTTCACGTCCTCGGGAGCGCCGTCGCTCTCCACCAGCTCCTTCACCTTGGCGGCGAGGCGGCTGCGGATGGCGTTCTGGCCCAGGAACATACCGAGGCCGTGCTCGGCGTTGTCCTCAAAGAGGGAGTTGGCCCACGCGGGACCGTGGCCGGCGGCGTTGACGGTGTAGGGGGAGGTAGCGGCGGGGCCGCCCCAGATGGAGGAGCAGCCGGTGGCGTTGGAGATGTACATCCGGTCGCCGAAGAGCTGGGTCACAAGGCGGGCGTAGCTGGTCTCGGCACAGCCGGCGCAGGAGCCGGAGAACTCGAGAAGCGGCTTGCGGAACTGGCTGCCCTTGACGGTGTTGTCCATCATGTCGGGCTTGTCGGCGACCTTCGCCACGCAGTAGTTGAAGGTCTCCTGCTCGGGAAGCTCGCCCTCCTGGGGCACCATGGTGAGTGCGCCCGTGGGGCACTGACCGATGCAGACGCCGCAACCCATGCAGTCCAGCGGCGAGACGGCCATGGTGTACTGGTAGACGCCCTTTCCCTTGCCGGCCTTGATGGGGACGGCGCGGAGCGTGGCGGGAGCGGCCTTGACCTCGTCCTCGGTGAGGGCGTAGGGGCGGATGGTGGCGTGGGGGCAGACATAGGCGCAGTTGTTGCACTGGATGCACTTGCCCTCGTCCCAGTGGGGGACGGTGACGGCCACGCCGCGCTTCTCATAGGCGGCGGCGCCCTGCTCGAACTGGCCGTCCACATGGTCCATGAAGGCGCTGACCGGGAGGCTGTCGCCGTCCATGCGGCCCACGGGCTCCATGATGTTCACGACCTGCTTTACGACCTCCGGGCGGCCCTCGTGGGTGCTCTCCACAGGCTCATCCTTCGCGTCGGCCCAGTCGGCGGGGACGTCGATCTTCACGAAGGCGGTGGCGCCGGCGTCAATGGCCTTGTGGTTGTTGGCCACGATGTCCATGCCCTTCTTGGAGTAGGACTTGGTGGCGGCGTCCTTCATGTGCTGGATAGCCTCCTCCTGAGGCATGACCTTCGCCAGGGTGAAGAAGGCGGACTGGAGGATGGTGTTGGTGCGCTTGCCCATGCCCACCTGGATAGCCAGGTCGATGGCGTTGATGGTGTAGACCTGGATGCCGTTTTTGGCGATGTAGCGCTTGGAGGCGGCGTCCAGATGGTGGCTGAGCTCCTCGGGAGTCCACTGGCAGTTGATGAGGAAGGTGCCGCCGGGCTTCACGTCACGGACGATGGGATAGCGCTTGATGATGTAGCTGGGGTTGTGGCAGGCCACGAAGTCGGCCTTGTTGATGTAGTAGGGGCTCTTGATGGGCTTGTCGCCGAAGCGCAGGTGGCTGATGGTCACGCCGCCGGTCTTCTTGGAGTCATACTGGAAGTACGCCTGGACGTACTTGTCGGTGTAGTCGCCGATGATCTTGATGGAGTTCTTGTTGGCGCCCACGGTGCCGTCGCCGCCGAGGCCCCAGAACTTGCACTCGATGGTGCCGGGGGC
>CANQSD010000047.1 GCA_947626385.1 uncultured Oscillospiraceae bacterium
GACCGGTCCGCGCCCCTCCGGGCGCTCATCTTCGACTCCCAGTACGACGCCTACCGGGGCGTGGTGGTGTACGTGCGGCTCATGGACGGACAGCTCCACGTGGGGGATAAGATCCGCATGATGGCCTCCGGCGCGGAGTACGACATCATCGAGTGCGGCCACCTCCTGCCCAAGAGCTACCGGCCCGAGGAGGGCCTGTACGCCGGGGAGGTGGGATATCTCACCGCCTCCATCAAAAATGTCCGGGATACCCAGGTGGGCGACACGGTAACATTGGCCGCCAACCCCGCCGCCGAGCCCCTTCCCGGCTACCGCCCCGCGCGGCAGATGGTCTACTGCGGCATCTACACCGAGGACGGCAGCAAGTTCCCGGACCTCCGGGACGCCCTGGAGAAGCTCCAGCTCAACGACGCCAGCCTCAGCTTCGAGCCGGAGACGTCGGCGGCCCTGGGCTTCGGGTTCCGGTGCGGCTTTCTGGGGATGCTCCACATGGAGATCATCCAGGAGCGCCTGGAGCGGGAGTTCAACCTGGACCTCATCACCACCCTCCCCTCCGTCATTTACGAGGTAAAAAAGTCCGACGGGACGGTAGTCATGGTGGACAACCCCCACAACTACCCAGACCCCGCCGCCATTTTGGAGACGGCGGAGCCCTACGTGGCCGCCTCCATCATCACGCCCCCGGAATTCGTGGGCAACATCATGCCCATGTGCCAGGAGCGCCGGGGCGAGTACCGGGACATGACGTACCTGGACACGAACCTCGCCGAGCTGCGCTACTTCATGCCCCTGGGGGAGATCATCTACGACTTTTTCGACACTCTGAAGGCCAAGACCCGCGGCTACGCCTCCTTAGACTATGAGTTCGCGGAGTACCGCCCCTCCGACCTTGTGAAGGTGGATATGCTCTTAAACGGCGACCAGGTGGACGCCCTTTCCTTCATCGCCCACCGGGAGAAGGCGTACCCGAGAGCGCGGAAGCTCTGCGAAAAGCTGAAGGACAACATCCCCCGCCAGCTCTTCGAGGTCCCCATCCAGGCCGCCATCGGCGGCAAGATCATCGCCCGCGAGACGGTGAAGGCCCTGCGCAAGGACGTTCTCGCCAAATGCTACGGCGGCGACATTACCCGTAAGAAGAAGCTTTTGGAGAAGCAAAAGGAAGGCAAAAAGAAAATGCGCCAGCTGGGCACCGTCCAGATCCCCACCGAAGCCTTCATGGCCGTCCTCAAGCTGGATGAATAAAAACAGCCCCTCCCACATCGGGAGGGGCTGTTTTTACTTTATTATACTAAAATGTTCCGCGTGGAACATTTTATACGAATCGCCAATTAAACACGGTTCTTTTCGCGTCACGCCCGGAACAATATCTCTACCCTTTTCGAAATAATATCCGGATCAAACGGTACGCACGCAGGGCGACGGCCCCTGCCGGCGGGGGCGGGGTGAGGTAAAGCGGCATCAGCGACGACGCGAAAAAGGCCGTCGCGAATGGCTTAATTAGATATTAGTATTAAAGTTCCACAAATTCCTCGAACAAAATGCTGACCTTGGCCTCCCGCCTTTCGCAGTGGTAATGGCCCAGATACCAGTGGCCGTACTCCAGCCGCGACTCGATGGCGTCCAGCCAGCGCTCGGTGGTCTTGTCCACCAGGGACTGGTCGACGGTGGGCGGGAACTCCTCCACCGGCTCATATTTGAGCGGCGCAGTGTGGGACAGCACCACGTCCACCTTCCAGTGGACCCGGTCCAGCGCCCGCCCTTGCCCCACTTCTGACCCCAACGGGATTTCGGAGCGGAAAGGACGGGGTAGAACAAGGCCGCGGGATTTTGGTTCCCACGGCTATTTTCCCCTCATGTGAGTCTCCGCTTCACCACTAAACCCGGATCTGCGTAGCATGGTTAAGAGGTGATTTATTTGGAGAATAAAAAGCCCTTGGCTGTCGCCTACATCGAAGGCGGGAAGGCGTATCCGGAGCTCAGGGGGACGGTCCGGTTCTATCCGCGATGCGGAGGGACGCTGGTGGTCGCGGATATTGTGGGCTTGCCCGATACGGATACCGGCTTTTTTGCGTTTCATATCCACGAGGGCGGCGATTGCTGCGGCGTTGGATTCCCGGACACAGGCGTCCACTTTAACCCGACAGGCGCTGAGCATCCCCGTCACGCGGGCGACCTCCCGCCGCTGCTCAGCGATCATGGGCGGGCGTACTGTCAGGCGCTGACGGGCCGGTTCCGGGTGAATGAGGTCATCGGCAAAACCGTTGTTATACACGACGGTCCGGACGATTTCAAAACGCAGCCGTCCGGGAACGCGGGGGAGAAGATTGCCTGCGGCGTCATACGCCCCGTTTAAAGCGCTGTACACGCAAAAGGGGAGCCTGGAGCAAGTGCCTCCAGACTCTCTTTTTGTCTGGATTTACTCATACATTCGCCCCAATCAGCTTGCCCATGGTGGATGCGGCTTCCTCCTGCATCTTCGTTGTGACGTGGGTGTAGGTGTGGAGGGTGAAGCCCGCATTGTAGTGACCGAGGATGGAGGACACGGCCTTCACGTCCACGCCGTTCTGGAGGGCCAAGCTGGCGGAGGCCGTACAGGCGGATGTGGGGGAGTCCGGCGGGTTTGAGAATCTTGTTGTGGATAGCCGTGACGGAATCAGGGTAGTACATACCGAGGGTGACTGGGGAGGGGAACATGTACTTGATGCCCGGGTGTTTCTCATGTTCCTTAGCAGGGCGACAAGTTCGCCTTTGCGGAAGCCCGTGGTCAATTCGAGGAAGAACATCGCCAACACACCCCGCCGGTCAGCTTGGCCAGTTTGATGTTCCCAATCCTCGGCACTACATGGTGCTCAATGTAGTCCTCATAGAACCTCTGCGTACTCTCCCTAACGTGTGGTTTGGAGTACGTCTATACCATGCCTTGACCCACGCCCCGACGGTATGTTGTCTACCTCCGCACACTCCCCAATGGCCCGCTTCAGCTTCTCCTTGACCTCAGCCTGGGTCCTGCCGAGGGCGTTCTTGCTGATCGCCTTCACTCGAAAAAGGGCCGAGAAGTCGCCTTGGTGTTGCCTGCTCAGAGCTGGAGATTATGCGCAGAGAGGAAATCTCTTCCTCTCACAAACGCCCAACACGGCGGTTTGCCGCCCTGGAGGTGTACATTTCCTATTCTATGCCCTAAAACCGCTTATAGCCCCAACAGCGCCCTCACGGCATTGTTAAGACCGTTGACGGTTTGACTTTTCTGCCTTTCGGAGTTGCTATGTAACCCTCGAAGCACCCAATTTCGCCCTTCGTTCGGGAGGTTATCCGAACCGTCCGGCCCGTTTTCCGTCCGGGTGGAAAGCCTTGGGAATGCCCGGATTTATGAAGCGAACGCGCGCCGCGCATTTTTGCCGTTCTGTCGAGTGCTTTTTATAAAAAACATACCCCCGCCTGCGCTTTTCGTGCGGTGGGGGTATGTTTGTGACATTTGCCGGTCTTTACTGATCGGCGTCTCTGTAGGTGACAACGATCAGCTCGTGGGTCAGGGGGTAGCCGCCGGCGCTGGGGTCGGGGAGGGTGTAGATGGTCTCCTCGGCGTAGTTGAAGGTAAATTTCAGCCGGAACTCGGTGCGGGAGCGGCTGACCGGATCGCTGTCCGTGTCGTAGAAGCCGGAAATACTGGCGGTGGTGAACCAGTAGAGGTCGTAGTCCGCGAAGGCCGCCTCGTTTTTAAGCTCCACCTTGGAGACCTCATCCTTGAGATGGTCGTATCTCCCCTGGACGGTGCCGGGGTCGGGGAATACGGAGGACTCATCCCGGTCCTCGGGGATGTCTCTCGTCTCGATCTCAAAGGGCTTGCCGTCCTTGGCCTCCACATAAAAGTCTCCGATGATGATGTTCCCGTTGGTATCGTAGACGCAGTAGTTGTGCTCGACCCAGGGGAGGTACTTGGTCACGCCGCCCTCCACGTACCGGTCGTACTCCTTGTCGGAGTGCTCCCTTACCACGGTGACGCCGGTGTCCTTGATGGTGTAGCCCCGCGGCAGCAGCAGGCCGTAGGCCACGGCCCGGTTGGGCAGGAAGCTCTTGACGCCGTCGTCGTCTGTCCTGGTGATGTTGGCCAAGTTGTTCATGTCCTCCTCAGTGAGAGCGGAGTCGTCCGAGATCTCCGGCGTGTCGTTGGGAATGGTGGCGCCGATCAACCCCTCCTCGGACCGGACCCAGCCGAAGCCGTAATAGGGGCCCTGCGTGGGGTTGAGGCCCGCCTCCTGGCCGGAGGTGCCGTAGACCTGGAAGAATCCGATGTATGGCCTGGCGCCGAAGGAGGCGTAGCGGGAGTGGCCGAAGTGGATATAATTCCCGTCTTCATCCGTGATGACCGCCATAAAGGGGAAATCGGCCAGCGCGCGGTTTGTGGCCTGCCCCATCTTCCATCCGTCTGACTCCTTTTGCGCTCTCAGCCAGGTGCCCAGGGAGGTGGCCACGGTGTAGGAGCCCTGCTTGCCTTCCTTGACCCCGGTGACCACGGAGTCGAAGAGCGTCAGGCCCTTGCCGTAGCCCAGCGCGTCGGAGTGCACCCACTCGCCGCCCTGCCAGGTCCAGGTGGTCCCGGCGGGAAGCCCGCGGGCGATATAACGGCAGGTGTTCCAATCCACGCCCTCCGGGGCGATAGCGTAGACCAGCTTCTTCTCGCCGTCGTAGACAAGCTCGCTCATGTCCATGTAGCTGTACGCGTTCGCAACCTTGATGCCGGCGCCCGTGTGGCTGCCCACGAGGCCGCCCACGTGGTACTCCCCGGCCTTCATGGAGAAGATCTTGCCGCCGGCGTAGCAGTTTTGGACAGTCAGCGTCCCCCGGTTCTCGCCCACCAGGCCGCCGATGGTCGTGAGGTCCCCGTAGCCCGTGCCCATGGGGTTGTAGACGGCCTCGCAGCTTGTCAGCGTAAGCTCGCCGTGGTTGACGCCCACCAGGCCGCCGGTGGTGCCGTGGGAGGTGATGTCGTACCCGGCCGCGGCGCACCTGGTGAAGGCGCAGATCCCGTCAGTCTCGGCGGCAAGCCCCGCGGCGGTGCCGCCCGCGGTGGTGATCTTCAGGGCCGTCTCCTGGTTGTCCGCTGTGGGCGCGTCCAGAATGAGGCCGTCGAACGTGGAGTCGGTGACCCTGGCGAAGAGCGCCGCGCTGCCGGAACCGCCGTCGATCGCCAGGTTCCGGATGCTGTAGACGTGGCCCTTGTAGGTGATGCCCGAGACGGTCAGGGGCTTAAAGTCCTTGACGCCGGCACATTCGATGTCATGGGTCTGTTCAAAGTACATATTGTTTTTGCCGTCGATATTTTGAAGCTGAAGGGCGTTGCGGATGATATAGGGCCTGTGTTCCGTGCCGTCGGCCGCCTTGCCGCTTTCATACATTTTGGCAAAGTGCGGGTCGAAGGTGACGGACATGGTCCGGCTGGTGTCTTCGCTGTCCGTGACGGTCCAGGTCACGTTGCCGCCGGTATAGTCCTTGCCGGCGCTCTTGAAGACGGCCACGTGATAGTTTTTGCCGAAGATGGAGCGCAGGGAGCTTTGGACCTGGATGACAAACGGGTCCTCATCCTCAAGCTTAATAAAGCCGTCCTTCGTTTGGGGGATGTTCGCGTCCACCTGCCGGTCATTCAGCCAGAAGTAGACGAAGCCGGACTGGTTGGTATCGCCGCCGCCGTAGGAGCCGCAGAGGTTGTCGTACTGAACGGCGGTAGTTGAGTTGTCCGCGATGGAGAAGCCGAAGCCCTGGTACCTGAGGTGGCCCGCCGACGCGTCCGCGCCGTAGGGGATCTCGTACTCCACATAGGCCGCGCCCACCGCCGGGGACTCCTCCGGCCACATACCGTAGTGGACAGGCGTGGCCACGCCGTCGATCTCCACCGTCGTCGTGCCGAAGGGGAAGGTCTTCCCCTCCAGGTGCTTCACGTCGTCGGGGACGAAGGTCTGATCGGCCTCTGCAAAGCCGGAAATGGACATACTCCGGGTCTTCAAGTTCTCCAGCGTCAAGCCGGTGGAACCCTCGTCTACAGTAACCCCCGTTCCATAGGCGCCGCCCGCCCAATAATAGCATTCTTTCCGGGTGGAATTTGTAGCCTTTTCACAAATGCTGTGAAGCTCACATGTAAGGGCACTGTCACCGATAAGGTCTGAAAGGTCCAAATAGCTGTAACAGTTCTCAATTGTTAGTTTATCTGCAGTTGCTGTTCCTGTTTTCTCCCCGACGATCCCGCCGACCTTCTGCTTCATTTTCAGACCTATGGTGCCGGTCTTGTTGACAAGGCCACCCGCGTAACAATTTGTGATGTTCCCCTTATTCGTTTGGGCAACGATCCCGCCGACATAGGTATTTCCGCCTTCTTTACCGCCGGCACTGTCTACAAAATTAACAATTACCGCGCAGTTTTTTACATTCCCCATGTACCAGGCGGCGATTCCGCCGAGCAAATGATTGGAAATGTTGCTCTCTTTACCTTCACCGCCGGTGACCTCAATGGTGTAGCCCGCCACGACACAGTTTTCAATGGAGGTATTCGCCTGGCCCGCGTCTGCGGAAATTCCCGCGGCGTTAAGAGTGTCGTTATCAACCGTGTTCTCGGTATAATCTACTTTGACCCACGCCTTGCCGCTTGGTGAGTACATAATAATGTTTTTGATGGTGGCGGTGTCCGTCTGATAGAACAGCGCCGCGTGGTTGTATACGCCGATGATGTTCAGCTCCAGAATGCGGTAGCCCTGACCGTCGTAGGTTCCATTGAAGGCGGCAATGCTGGTTTTACTTGTACTCGATTTCGCTCCGATGGGCGTAAACGCCTCATCATTGCCGTCAGTGACATCCCCGTATATGTCGTGGTCCTGCTTGTAGTTGTATTTGCCCGTCAAATGCGCCTTTGTGTCAATGTTCGCCAGCTGCTGTCTTGTGCGGACGATGTAGGGGTTGGTCTCTGTGCCAAATTTTTTCTCTGACACCTCCGCAAGGCCATAGGTACAGTAGACGGTTCTGCTACCCGTCCCCACATCGACCGTTACGTAGAACTCCGTTGCGTTCTGCGTAGTGTTGTTGCACACCGCCGTAAGGCCGATCTTCTCCGGTGTAAAGCCCATGAGGTCGATCATAGTGTGCAGCGCCTTGCTTGCCACCGGGTCCGTCGTCTCGATCTCGTCAAACTTGCTGCTGTCGTATGTAAGAACGCTCACATAAGTGCCGGTCGTATGTTCCGTGATGATCCTGTCGTCCTCGCAGGTGTTGATCATCGCGTATCCCGAGGTCAGGATCATGTGCTCCTCGATGGTTCCGTCATCGTTGGTGTGGTGGTCGTGGCAGAGGGTGGAGTAGTCGTTCTCGTTCCCGAACTCGTCCAGGCCCATGAAGTGGTACTTGAAGGTGTTCACCCCGTCGATCTTGCTGATCTCCCAGTACATCAGCCCCGCAAGGCCCGGCCAGGGGCCATAGTGCTCCAGCCGGCCATCCACGGTGAGCACCGCCCGGAAGTGATAGCCGTTGTTGCCCTCCTTGATGGGCGTTTCGCCCTCCTTGTAGGACCAGTCGGCCCTGGACCCCGCGCCGCCCTCGGAGAGCATGAAGACGCCCGTGCCCTGGCCCTGGTTTACCTCCAGGACGCTGTCGGCGATGTAGGGCTCCAGATATTGGACGCTGTCGCTGAGCTCCACGTCCTTGCCGATGGCGTAGACGGTCCCCGTTTTGGCGTCCAGAAGGTTTGCGTAGCTGTAGGAGCCGGAGACGGACACGCTCCCGCCCGAGCCGCCCACAAGGCCGCCGACCACGCAAGCGCTGGTCCCTGTGGGGGTAATGATCTTCCCGCCGGCGTAGCAGTTGACCACGGACACCTGGGCCGTGTCTGTCCGCCCGCCCAGAAGCCCGCCGGCGCAGACCTTACCGGGCTGTGTGGTGAAGGTGATGAAGCTTGCGGCCTCGCAGTTTTCCAGAGTCAGCAGGCTTTCGCAGGACCCCACGAGCCCGCCCAGGGAGCCGGTGCCCGAGAGGATCTGGCCGGCGGCGGCGCAGTTCATGACGGAGGTGCGCCCCGTGACGCGCCCCACAAGGCCGCCCACGTTGTTGCCGCGTATCGTCGCCGCGCCGTCCCCGGCGGTGATATTGATCGGCTCGGTGCCGTAGACGATGAGGTTGGAGAGCCGCGCCCCCGCGCCGGTGGAGGCGATGACGCCTACGTCTCCCGTGCCGTCTTTGATTTTCAGATTCAGGATCTTATAGCTCTGCCCGTCCAGGCCGCCGCAGAAGTCCGCGGCGCCGGTGTAGCTGCCGGCCTCGTAGCCGTAAAGGTCGTGGCCGATGACGAAGGAGACCGTGGCCGGGACGCCGTCCGGGATGTTGTCCAGCTGCCGCAGGGTCCGCAGATAATAGGGGTAGACCCGCCCGGTGGACTGGTCCGCGGTGCCGAAGGCGTGATCGGAGACCTCGGCAAAGCCCTTGGTGTACCAGAACGTGCTGGCCACGCCGCTGGAGGTGATGGTCAGGGAGTAATGGGCGCTCACGTCGCCCGTCTCCGGGGTGGGGTACACCTTGATGAGGAGGTTTTCCTCCTTATCGATCCCCAGGGCTGTCTTGATGAGCGCCTTCACTTCGGTGTCGCTTGCGTCCTCCGTAAGGCCGGGGAGCTCTTTGATGTCCTCAAATTCCGTCGTGTCCATATTCACCAGCGCGTAGCCGGAGGACTTGATCTTGTGCTCCTCGATGGCGCCGTTCTCGCCCACGTGGCGTTCGATGCAGATGCCGCCCCGCAGGTCCGCCTCCGCGCCCGTCAGGTGCAGGCCCATGAGGTGATAGGTGAAGCCGCCCTCTTCGTCGATCTCATAATACATGACGCCCACCACATGGGGGGTCCCCGGCCATTCGCCGTAGTGGACGCGGAATGTGCCCGCCGCGGTCACGCCCTTGTCGTGGTTGGGGTCCAGATTCACGGTGACATAGGTCCTGTGATGATATTCCTGGTCATCGATGGTCTCGTGCGCCAGCCCGTCAAAGGGGTCCCCGTCGTTGGGAATGAACGTATAGTCCGCGTTGGGATTGTTGGGGAAGGTCTGGATCGTGAAAGGCGTGCCCTGACCTGCCTCCGAATACTCCTCGGGCATCATGGATTCAAGGAAGAAAACCTCGCTGCTGGTGGTGGCCGGCTTTTCTCCTATAGCGTGGACGTTAACGGTATCCGCCCCCGTCCTGATGAGGTCCATATAGGTGTAGCTGCCAGAGACATCCACGTCGCCTGAGGATTGGCCGTAAAGGCCCCCCACTTTAGTATCGTTCTCGGCGCCGTAGACCTGTCCGCCGGTGACGCACTTTTGAAGGTGGGCGTTGTTTGCTTTTCCGGCGATCCCGCCGATGGCCGTGGCCTCTCCCGTCAGGATTACGTCGGTTTGACACTGAGCGATCGTCGCGTTCGATCCGGCATCTCCCACGATGCCGCCCACATATGCGGTCCCGGTGATGGTGTAGCCGGAGACGATACAATTGGTGATTTTGGAACCGCTGTTTGCTCCGGCGATCCCGCCCGCGCTGCCGCTCTTGGTGGAGATTTGACCCGAGGCGTCGGGGGAGTAGAGGATGATATTTTTTATCTCCATGCCGGATTCAACACTGCTGAAAAGCCCCGCGTCCCCGGTTTCAAGCTTCACATTGAGGTCGAGGACCCGATATCCGCACCCGTCAAGAAGGGTGCCTTCAGCCTTGTCTGGCGTCCACGACACGTTCTTCAAGTCGATATCATGACTGATGGCGAAGTATTGCAAATCGGCTCTTGCGTTGAGGAATTTTTTCAGTTGTTCCACCGTCCGGATCGGGAGGCAGTTCTTGTCATCTTTGCCGATGTCCTTGCTTTCCGCGATCACCGCGCCGAAAGCGTCGTTGACGTACATGGCGACGCTGCCCACAGGGGAGCTTCCGTTTTTGGCCTCAAGCGTCCATTCCACTGTTTTGTAATCATTTGTGGGAGTCGTAAGGAACACCTTGTAGTCCCCGTTGGCGGACAGGGATTTTATCAGGTTCTCCTTGATGGGATCGTCGTTCGGGACCTCGCTCCCCGTCGCGATTTTTTTGTCAACCTTGAGGGTATAGGCGATCCCTTCCTCTCCCTCCGGGTAGAAGTATCCGTACCCCGTCTCCACGATGCCGGCGCGCTCGCCGGTCAGGTGGTGGTCGTAGCACAGCCCGTCCAGGAGCTTCTCGCCGCGCATGGCGCTCTTGTAGATCTCGCCGCCGTAGGCGTAGTAGTTGTACACGGTCTCGGTGACCTGCGTGCCGTGCACAAGGCGGGTGATCTCCTCCTTCTCGTAGTAGAAAAGTCCCGCGTAAGCCGAGGTGGGCCACGCGCCGTAGTGGAGATTCTTCACGTCGCCGGGAACGGTCCTGTCGGTCACAAAGGCGGCGAAGGGGAATTTTTTGTACTTTTGGGTGTCGTTGATGTCGGCTAAGGTGATCTGGTTGATCAGTCCTTCCGCGCCGGGGATATACAGCTCCTCCGCGGAGGCTCCCAGCTTCTGGGTGTCGTTCCTCAGCTGGGCCAGCGTGACGCCGAGGACGCCGTCGGTGTCCTTGTCGCCGGTTTCCACGGGCTTGTTGGTGGAACTACCTAAGGCCGGGAGGCCGGCGTACCAGTATTCGCAGATGCGGCTGTCCGTCTTCACCGTGCCGGGGCCGATGCCGTAGACCTTACCCGCCTTGGCGGAGGTCATGTCCACGTAGGAGTAGACGTTCTCAAAGGTCACCGCGCCCGTGCCCGCGCCCACGAGCCCGCCGATGGAGCTTGCTGAGCCGCTGTCGGTGTCGATGCTCCCGCCGGCGCAGCAGTTTTCCACGGTGAGGATCCCGCCGGCGTTCCCCACCAGTCCGCCGATCTTGGCGGAGGCGTCGGTGCTTTTCAGCTTTACGGTGGCCTCGCTGTTTTTGACGGCGGAATTTTCGCTTGCGGAGGCCACGAGCCCGCCCACGTTTCCGCTCCCGCTGACGGTGTAGCCCGCCGCCACGCAGGAATCCACGGTGCCGCCGTCAAGCTTTGCCACGATGCCCGCCGCGTTCGCGCCCGTAATGACGCCGTCGCCCTTCGGGGCGTAGAGGATCACGTTTTTCACCGCCGCCCCGTTTCGGACAGCGCTGAACAAAGCCGCGTCACCGGACCCGGCATCGATTTTAAGGTCGAGTATCCTGTAAAAGCCGCCGTCATAGACGCCGGAGCCCGTGAGGCTGAGGGGCGCGAGGACCTTATCCTTGGCGCTGACGTCGTGGGTCTGGGTGAATGTCAGCGTGTCGTTGCCTGCCACATGCTCCAGCTGGTCAAAGGCGCGGACCTCCCGCCGGAGCTCGGCGACCTTCTCCTCCTCCGCGATGGCCGCGCCGAAGCGGGTGTCGCAGACGAGGACCTTTCCGTCGATGCCGGTGTTGACCTCGATAAGAGACGTCTGATTTTTCGGCAGCGTGTAGGCCAGCACCGCCGCGGGACGCCCGTTTTGGAGCAGCTCCAGGGCCTTCTTGGCGTTATCTCCGGTGTCCCCGTTTGTCCCCGAAAGGCCGAATACGCCGTATCCCCAGTCCTCCACCTGATGCCCGCAGGCGTGCTTCCGGCAGAGCCCGTCCTCCACGGCGGCCTCCTTGCCGTCCCAGGTGAGGATGTAGAAGCGGTACTTTCCGTCCTCCAGCTCCCAGTAGAAGATGCCCGCCGTCGTGGGAACGCCCCAGTCGCCGTGATGGGTGGTGAGGCGGGACGCGTAGGGGTAGCGCGCCCCGTTGTAAAAGCTGTCGTAGTTGAAGGTGTTCTCCTGCGTGACGGTCCCGCCGGGAAGGGCGGAGCCGGTGAGCAGGTAGTTCTCCCTCCTGGGGGCCACGGATGCCCAGCCGGTCCCGTCGTTCTTAAAGGCCGCGCCGGTGGCGTAGAGCATATCCGTGTCCGCGCCCTTGGCGATATCGGGTCCCTGTCCGGCAAAGAGGCCGGCTGTGTCGCACCCCACCGAGCAGGTGGAGTAGTTCACGCCGGAGAAGCTCCCGGAGGCATAGTCCCCCACAAACCCGCCGGCGACGACGTCGGAGGTCACGTTTACGCCAGCGCTCACCGTGCCATACTTGCCTCCCTCGGTGCGGCCGCCGGCATAGCAGTTTTCCACGAAGGCCTTGGAGACGCCGTTTTCCACGCGTCCGACAAAGCCCCCGGCACAGGCCGCGCCGCTCACCTGCACGGCGGCAAAGCTCCGGCTGACGCTCCCGCCATGCAGGACGCCCACCAGCCCACCTGCGGTGCCGGAGGAGGAGACGGTATACGTGTCGTAATCGTCCCTCTTTTCACAGTACACGCCGCACCCGGTTATGGTACCGTTTCCGAGATACCCCACCAGCGCGCCGGTGTCGCCGGTCCCGGTGGCTTTCACGTTCACGTTCACCAGAACCACGTCCTGCACCACCGCGCCGTTGTCCACGGACCCAAAAAGGCCGGACCGGCCCTCCGCGTCCTCGCCCAGCCACAGATTTTTGACCAGGTGCCCGCGCCCGTCGTATTTTCCCATTGTCCCCAGCTTCGCGGGCGTCTGAAGGTGGTCTGTGTCCTTTCCGGTGGTGAAGGGGCTTTCATACTTTTCGTAATCCACGTTCAAAAGCTGTGTGTAGGTCCAGCCGCCGGCCTCGGGGACCTCCCGCGTGTACTCCGACACGTTGGCCAGGTGCCTTGCCGAGCGGACCAGCACGTCCGTCGAGGAGGCCCCCGTCTCCGTCACGCCGGGCTTTTCCAGGAACTCGGTTGGCGCAGGCGTCGCCGCCGCGACGGCAAAGGCCTCGCAGGCGAAGTCCGGGTTATAGAGGAAGGCCTTATTGCCCTCCGTGTCCGTGATAACAAGCTCTTTATAGCGCGCGTGAGCGGCGTTTCCGTTGTCGATCTCATACGCCTTGAACCCGCCGGGGAGCTCCTTGGCGAGCTGCTCGTCCGTGTCCTCCGGGAGAGTGGGGTTCATGCTGCTGATGATCCGGTAGGTATCCCGCACCACCACCGCGTCCGGATCCGTGCGCAGAGAATTCCTGATGGGCTTGACGCTCCCGTCGGCTTCGACCTCGGCCGCGTACAGGCCCACGCCTCCGCCCTCATACCATTCGACGTAGACGAGCTCCGTGCCCTGAAGCTGGTATTCCAGCCAGTCGCCGTAATGGGGCAGCAGCGTCCCATCCTCCCCCTTGACCGTCCGCTCATAGGGGTAGGCGGTGGTCAGGAGCTTCGTCTCATCCGTCAGATAATAGGGCACGGCGGTGCCCAGCTCCGCCCGCGTCGGCGCGAGGGAGCCGCTGCCGGAGTTCGCGGCGAAGTTCACGCCGCCCTGACGGATATATTGGATCCCCGTACCGCCCGGATACGCGCCGTAGACCGTCGCCGTCGCGCCGGGTTTGCTTAGGCTCTCGCCGTACACCACGGCGGCGTAGGGGCGATGGCGGCGTACACCACGGCAGTGACGTTCGTTGACGGGGTCAGGCCGCCCACGGTGGTGCCGCTGACGATAACGCCGGCGGCGTAGCTGCTTGCGAGGGTGATGTCGTCCGCCGCGCCCACGAGGCCGCCCACGGTGTCGCCGGTGAGGACCCCGGCGGCGTAGGAGCTTTTGACGGCGATCTCCCCCGCCTGCCCCACCAGACCGCCCACGGTAGTACCGGTGACAGGGACGGAGGCAAAGGAATTGGTGACGGCGAGCTTTCCCGCGGCCCGGCCCACCAGTCCTCCGGCGCACGCGGCGGAGACGGTTCGCGTTCCGCTGTTCACCGCGGGGCTCGTGATGTACGCCCCGCAGTTTTCTACGGTGAGCTTCCCGTTTGCCGCGCCCACCAGGGCCCCGGCGGCGTCCGCGCCGGCGACCTTGGCGTCGATGAGGGTGAGGTCACGGACCTCAAACCCCGTCATGGGGTCGGTAAAGAGGCCGGCGGTCACAGCGCCGTCTTTGGTAGTCAGATTTCTGATGGCGTGCCCATTGCCGTCATAGCTTGTAAGCGGCGCCTTGGTGATGGGCTGAAAGGCCCTGTCCGAGTACGTGTCACGCCAGGACTTCAGGCCGGTGACGGCGGTATTGTCAGAAAAGTCGATGTCCGCGATCTGCACGGCCTCGGTGACGCCCACAACGCCGGAGACAGCGGGGTCCAGATTTTGCAGGTGCCGCCCATAGGCCACGGACGCGATCGCCCCCTCCCGGGAGGCAAAGAGGCTGTTCCCCTCCACATAGATGCTCTGGGGCAGGTATTCCCCGCCCGCATAGGAGAGGGTGACCCGGATCGTCAGGTCCTCGCCGGGGGTGACGCCGGTATGCCACCCCTTGAAGGGATTCCCCACCGTCCAATTGACGGGCTCAAGGTCGGCAGCGTACTTCTCAGGCGTCAGCGTATCCAGCACCACCGTGCCGGTGTGCTCCTTCCAGAGATTGCGGGCGTTGTCGGAGGACCCGAGGTAAAGCTCCGTGCCGTTCACGCTGACGGTCACGAAGATTTTTTCATCCTTGATAGACGTATCCGCCTTGGGCACGGTGATCTCGAGGACCAGCTCCTCGGCGTTGGTGAGCGTCACCTGCGGGAAGGACATCTGCCCGAGCTTCACGCGGTCCACATAGTCCCCGCCGTAGTAGCCCACGTTGATCCCCGCCTGGAAACGCTTCTCACGGTCGGGCTGGGCCTTGACATAGGCGTCGGTGCCGTATGTAAAGTCCTCCTTCTCCCAGTACCACACGGCGTAGACCGCGCCGTTTTCGGGGTCGAACTCCACCACATAGTGGTTATCACGGAGCGCCGGATCGATGGACCCGGCGGGCACGATGCCGTCGGCCTCACCGCCGTCCCTCGCCGCGTAAACGAGCTTCGGAGCTCCCGTGCCGCTGGGGTCGTGGAGGTCCACCTTGTTGGACGCCAGGTCGGAAAAATCCGTCCCGGCGGCGTGGAGCGCGGTGAGCCGGTTCTGCGCGGCCAGAAAAATGGTCCGGGCGCTGTCGTCCAGCTCCGTCAGCGCCAGCCTGCGGTAATAGCCGATCACGTTCGGCGCCGCTATGGCCAGCAAAACAGCGATGATGGTAACGACAAGAATAAGCTCGGTCAGCGTAAAGCCCCGCTTTTTTCTCATTTCCATGGTATACTCCTTTAAAGACGCGTAAGACGCCCAGTGCCGGCCTGCCGGCGCTGTAAGGAGCGGGACGTCCTGCTCGTAGCCGGCGCCCCATTTTTTGCGCTCGCCGTCGCACGCGCAATCGCTGCATCTTCCCGACGGCTGGTTCAGGCCGGCACGATTCAGCAGCTCCCCGCCGGTGACGCCCTCCGGGGCCTTCTCGTCCACAGGCGTACCCTCCTTATGGTATTTTTTGCATTATCCAAAAAATTGGCCCGGTTGTCAATCCTCCTGTCCCGAATCGACAAAATCACGACCTGAATTGCAGGTGAAAACGCATTTTGGGACATGATTTTGGGCAATCCGGGGTTGAAGCCTTGGCAAGGTTCCCGCGCCGCGCTGCCTTATACTAATATCTAATTAAAAGAAGCCATTCGCGACGGTCTTTTTCGCGTCGTCGTCACTGAACACGCTTTGCTTCGGGCTCCCGTTGGTCGCCCTCAGGCGCTGTGTTCGTTCCTCCTCTCCCCAATGGGCTTCGCCCACCGGGGACCCCCGGGGGCGTCAGCCGCCTTGGGAATACATACAGTATTCCCTGCGGCGTCTTCCTTGCCTGACGCGAAAAATCCTCGCCGCTCGGTGTCTCCTTTTAAATAGATATTAGTATTAATTGCGGAGAGGTAACTGTTTTATTCGGATGACGGCATGGAATAAGATGACATATAAGGTCCTACTTATAAATAATTCCTGATTAAAAATCATAATATAACAATTTGTTTTATCTGTCAATATAACAAATTGTTTTTCCTATACTATTTTCAGGCTGAAATCCGTAAGGAGGGCTGGGATGTATAGGCGAATTCGGGATCTGCGGGAGGACGCGGACCTTTTGCAAAAGGATCTGGCGGCCTATTTGGGTTGTACCCAGGTCAACTATTCCCACTATGAGCTTGGAAAACGGGACATTCCCACGGATGTGCTCATAAAGCTCGCGCGTTTCTACCAAACCAGCACCGACTACCTCCTGGGCCTCACCGATAAAAGAGAACCGTATCCAGGTGCCAAAAAATGACGCTGTACGGGCCGCCGCCTTCCGATACCTCTCTATCACCCAATCTTCGCTTCCCCCCTGCCCCCCTCCTACGAGGAGGGGGCGAAAAAGGTTTGCGCCGCTTTGCGGCGCATTTTTTTATAAAAGCGGCGCAAAGCGCCGCAACCTTATTCTCCTCGACCCCTTTTTCGGAAAAACTACGCCCGCAGGCGTGTTTCGGAGGCCAACCGCATAGGGT
>CANQSD010000048.1 GCA_947626385.1 uncultured Oscillospiraceae bacterium
AATTCTGCGGAATTCACGCAAAATTCCCCTGCTGTCGCCCTGCGCGCGCCCCTTCGGGGCACACTTGGGCGACAAAAGGTATTTTTTCCGACGTACACGCCGCCGGAAAAAATGCTCGATGGGTCTTCCGCCGGAGGTCACCACATCGCTTCAACTTCCTCTTTGCCGATCTCCTCAAACGCCGACTCGATCTGCCGCACCGCGTCCTCCGCCGCCGTCCCGGCGGCGCTGACGGCCTCATCCCGCGCCGTCTCCGACCCGCTCCTGGCGTCCTCGGCGGCGTCCTTCGCGGCCTCCGCCTTGTCGTAAAACTCCGCGGCCCGGTTGAAGAGCTCGAAGTCAAAGAGCTTCCCGTCCGTCAGCTCTACCGTGAGCTTGTCGGCGTAATTCTTCTCGCCGTAGGCCCCCGGCGTGAGCCGCGCGTCCTTCACGCCCACGCCGTCCTCGCCCCGGATCGCCGGGGTGGTGTAGCTTTCGCCGTCCTCGAACCTCAGCGTCAGCGTAAAATCCGGGTTCAGCACCGCCGATTCGATGCCGTACCCCCGAGGCCCCCGCTCGCCGGTGTCCCCCTTGGGACCGGGGATGAGCCCGAACGTACCCAGCTCGACCTCCACCGTTCCCGGCGTCCTCAGATCCTCCTCCATACCTTCGCCTCCCTTTCCCCCTCCCCGGCGTACCGGGGAGGGAATTTTGTGATCCCGCGCGAGTCTACTCTCATTCCCCGGCGGACTTGGCCGCCAGGATGCCGTCCTTCAGCGTCTCCAGCACGAAGCAGTCGTGCAGGAGCCGTCCCTGGACCACCGCGCCGTCGATGTCGGGGTGCTCCTCCAGGATGCGGTACGTCTCGATCTTCTTGGGCGCCACGGCCGCGCCCCGGCGCACGATGAGGAAGACCACGCCCTCGGGCATATACTCGTCGGGCACCACCCGGACCTGCATCCCGTCGATGGTCCCGCACACGCCGGAGACGATGGCCTCCTCGGCCAGCTTCTCCGTGCCCACCACCTGGTCGGCCAGCTTCACCTTGATGGCCTCGCTCTCGCCCATGAAGAGCACCCGGCCCTCCCGGGGCACCTTGGCGTTGCTCATCTTCACGCCGGCCCTCATGATGGTCTCCACGGCGTTCTCCTTCGTCAGCGTCACGCCCGTCTCCGTAAGGCCCGCGCCCTCGGCAAGCTTCTTGAGGCGGTAGGTATCCACGTAGGGGATGATGACCTCGTCGGTCTGGCGGCGCAGGACGCCGGAGGCCGCCTTGATCATCATCTGGGCGGTGTTGTTGCCCTTGTCGATGGACCCGTTGAAGGCCTTGTCGTCGGTGACCGTCATCTCCTGCACCGTGTCGCCCAGCTCCGTGAGGGTCCCGAACCGGCTGCCCTCCGCCTTGGTCTTGTCGTAGCTCTGGAGGGGCAGCTTGTCCACGGAGTACACCGTCACCGTAGACACCCCCGTCCACTTCCACCGGTTGGAGAAGATCCCCTCGGTGCAGGACCCGAGCCTGAACCGCTCCACCACCTTGTCCGACGCTCTCTTTGCCAAATTGATCGCCATAGCTTCTTTCTCCTTTCAAATTTTAAAAAGTATGTCTGCCGTTTCCCCGTCTCCGGCCCCTCAGTGCCGCCCTCTTTTCACCGCCGATCCACTCCCTCACCTCCTTTCTCTCTCGATTTTTGCTCCCGCTCAAGTCCCTCCAGGGGTCCCCGGCGGGCAAAGCCCGCTGGGGAGAGAAGGAGCGATGCCAGCGCCTGAGGGCGACCGAAGGAAGCCCGAAGCAAAGCGGCATCAGCGACGACGAGCTGGCGCGCAGCGCCTGAAGGGGTTGGCTCCCCCTCTGGGGGAGCTGGCGCGAAGCGCCTGAAGGGGTCAGTGCATCTCCCACCCCTCGTCAAAGGCATCCGCCTTCACCCCTCCGGCCCCCCGGCCCGCCTGACTGCCGGCGGACCTTGCGGCGTTGCGCTCCCGCTGTTCCCCGGCGCGCCGGAGCCGCTCGTTCTCCTCCCGGAGCCTGCGCGCCTCGTACCCCAGGAACGCCTCCGTCAGACCCACGCCCTCCCGGACCCGCTCCCAGACCTCCCGGGGGATGTCCTCGCCCCGGACCTGGGGGAACGCCCGGACAAACCGCCGGATCTCCCCCTCGTCCCTCTTGCCTTCCTCCGCCGGAGGGCTCTCCGGGACCTCGGTCCCCTCTTCCGCCTCCGGCGCTTCCTCCTCGGGCAGCTCCTCGCAGGCCCGCTCATCCGCGACGATTCCCTCTCCGCCCCAGCCCTCGGAAAAAATGTCCTTCTCGTTTTCCATGGTTCACTCCTCCTTCCTTTCTTCTCTTGCCCGCCTGATCTCGGCGATGAGCCCCCGCCTGTCGCTGACATACCCGTCCGGAATGCGCTCCAGATACTGGAGAATATCGATCTTCCCCTGGGTCAGCAGGTTGTCCAGCGTCTGGATGGAGGCGATCTCGGAAAAATACGCGCTGGCGCCCACGTCGATCCTCAGCGCCATGGGCATCTCCCGGAAAACGCCGAAGTCGAACTCCCCCGGCACCTCCTCCAGCGGCGTGAGCCCCGCGAATTCCATGGCCTCCCGCACCCGCGCCGGCGTCTCCCGGTCCACCGTCCGCACCCCGTAAAAGGCGCCGATGAACTCCAGGTACACCCTGGCCAGCTCCTCCACGCACTCCCGGAGCGCCTGCTTGGTAAGCTCGCTGGGCGTGGCCGCCGCCCGCTGGAGGGCGATGATGGCGGAGGTGTTGTCCGGCCGGGCGTCCCCCAGCGCCACGTTGGTGGCCCCGAGGTTGGCGTTGGTCTGGTCGATGGCCGCGTCGATGAAGGACGTCACCTGGGGCGAAATGGCCGCCGGCGTCAGGGCCCTGGCGGCGGAGCTCACGTCCCCGCCGGCGATGCCGATGGCCTGTCCCACCTGGTTGGTCCACTTGGGGATGCGCGTCCTGTCGTAGATGATCTTGGGATACGCCGTGGTCATCAGGCTCAGCATGGACATGGCCCACATCTTGTTGATGAAGATCTGGTTGGGGATGAGCCCCGTGAGCATGGCCTGTCCGTGGTAGCTGTCCTGGACGTTGTCCCAGCTCATCCACACCAGGGGATAGAGCCGCAGGCCCATGCAGAAGGCCGGCCTTACCACGCACCCTCTGGCGCACTCATACCCCCAGATAAGCCCGGTCTCCCGGTCCCGCCACATGAGAAAGAGCCTGGTGGCCTTGTCGTCGGTCCTGTGGACGTCCTCGCCCGTCCGGTCCCCGTCGGGGACGATGTCCTCGAAGGTCCCGCTGCCGTAGTCCCTTGCCCTGCGCCGCAGCTCCTCCACGCGCTCCCGGCTCTCGATGAGGATGTACGGCTGCTTCTGGACGTGCCGCTCGTTGGGGTCGCCGAAGTGGACCATGGTGTTTTTCAAAATCTCCGTCCGCACCGTCCCCTCCTCCGCGTCCCAGTAGCTGTACATACACCCGTCGCCCCGCACGGCGGCGTCCCTGGCAAACTCTCGGAGCAGCGCCGTCACCCGGTTGTGCTCAAAAAGCCTCTCCAGCTCCTCGTTGAGCACCCGCACCGGCCCCCGGAGCTTTTCCGTATTGGCCGAGGCCGCCAGCGCCGCGGCCTCCACCGTCAGATTGTCGCTGGTGACCAGGGAGACGAGGAAGCACACGTCCCTTTTGAGGATGTTGAACACCGGCGTGGGCAGTCCGTTGGACCGGACGCCCTCCCACTGCTTGCCGATGAAGAAGTTCTCGTTGGTGTTCACCGTCTCATAGAGGTCCACCGCCTCCTTGAACCTCCGTCCCCGGTCGTAAAGCGCCCACACGCTCTCCGGCGTCAGCTCACGTCTCATCCTCATCCCTCCTCACCGCCGCCCGCGCGGCCCTGAGATCGTACCCCATCATGGCGTCGATCCCCTCCCGCCAGCGCTTTTCAAAGCTCTCCGTCTCCGCCGTCTCCTCTCTCTTGGGCATCTCGTCCCCCTTGTCTCCGGGCCCCCGGCCACGGGCGACCAGCACCCACACCTCCCCGGCGATCACCGCCAGGAGCAAAACCATCAGGAATTCCATGTCTCTCTCCTTTCCCGCCGGCGCTCAGACGCCCGCTTCCTTTCTGAGCCTCTCCGCCTCGGCCTCCAGCTCCTTCGTGAGCTCCTGCCGCCAGCGGAAATACTCGTCCGCCTGCTTCTGGCTCACGCTGACGCGGGACTCCTCGGCCTTCCGGTACTCCTCCAGCAGCGCCGCCGCCCGCTCGTAGGCCCCCTCGGCCACCGCCTTCGCGATGCCGTCCTGATAGGCCCGCTTGAGCTCCGCCTCCTGCCGGTCGGCCTCGGCAAGGGCCGCCCCCTCCTGGGCATCGAGGGCGCTCATCCCGGCCTGGCGTGTGTTCTCCATGGCCAGCCTCGCCTGTCCCTTCGCCCCGGAGGCCAGCCCTGTCCCGGCGGCGTACTCCTCAAAATTCCTCTCCGCCACGGCGCTCTGGGCCGCCAGGTCGTTTTTCTCGTCCTGAAAGACCCTGGGGACAGCCTCCCGGCTCTCCTTCACCGCCGCGCTGCCGGCCTCATACGCCGCCCGGAGCCCCGCAAGCTCGCGCCCCAGCGCCGCGTCGTAGAGGTCGTTGACCGCCTTCTCCCTGGGCTCGTAGCTTGCCAGCGCCGCCGGCGTCCCCTGCCCCAGGGCCCCGACGCCGGACGCGCCGCCCAGCTCGTGGTACTCCCAGCCCCCGTCGCCGCCGGAGTAGCCCGCCGTGGCCCGGACCCGCTCCGCCGCGGCGTGGGCGGCGTCCATCCCCGCCTGGTCCCCCGCCTCGTGGGCCCTCCACCACTCCTGGGTGAAGGCCCGGATCTGCTTCTTCTGCTCCTCGTTGAGGAAGCTGTCGTCATACACCGAAATGTCCGTCATGTCGTTCTCCTTTCCTTTATTTCACAAACGCCGCGCCCCGCAGGCGCATATCCGCGCTGACCACCGTCGCGGTCTTGTCCACCGTGTTGTTCCGCAAAATAAGCTTGTAATAGGTAAATTTCTTAGCCTTGAGCTTGATGCGCTCCATCTCCGGCACCGCGCCGGAATCCGGGCCCTCCACCTCGTACACCGCGAAGTCGCTCTTCCGGTCCGTCTGGGCGGTGACCTCCAGAAAACCGTTGTCCTCCGGCTTGACCCCCACCCAGATCATGGCGGAGTATTTCCGCCGGAAATCCTCGGAAAAGCTCATCGCCCCGGACTCCCAGTAGGCGTCGATGGCCTCCCCGTTGTCGGAAAAGTACCGGTCGGAGAAATGCCTCAGATGCCCGTCCCTGGTGCCGTAGTAGAGCTCGTCCCGGTAGTTGATCATGCACGTCACATCGAGGCCGGTGTACACATACCAGGCATCCACATCCAGATTCTGCACGATGGCCGTCCCGTCCTCGCCGATGACGTAATACTCATGGCTGAACTTGTCGTAGAAGGTCCGCGCCTTCGCAAGGTCGAACTGCCGGATGGACGCGTCCACCCGCTGGCTCACCCGCTCGGCGTTGCGCTGATCCCCGGTGATGCCGGAGGCGCTGGTGGCCTTCCATTCCATAACGCTCCGCCCGTCCAGCGTCCGGGGCCGGTTCTGCACCAGCTGGGCCTGCCCGTCGGCGCAGTTGCCGATGGACCGGTTCACCGGCGTCACCGTGAACCCCGCCGTCACCGTCCCGTCGACCAGCGTGATGGTGTCGTACCCGATGGACCAGGCCGAATCCGGCTTGAAGGCGAGAAGCCTGTTGTAGTGCCGGATCATCGCCGTGATGGGCGTGTTGGCGTCCCCCACGGCCGCCTCGTAAAGGTCCGGGAAGTAATCCGCCCGGGGCCGCCCGTCGTAGTCCAGCCCGGAGTACAAGGCCCTGTTGGATCCGTCCCCGTAGAGGAACACCCGCGAATCCTGCGCCCCGTTGTAGAGCTCCGCAAACCGCATCCGTTCCACCTGCCCCCGCAGGCTCTCCCCGGCGCTCCAGGCGATCTCCACCGTATTGACCCCCCTGGCCGGCGCCTCCTCAAACGTGACGGTCCCGGCCTCCAGGTCCACGGTATAGGACGACCCTTCCGCCTCGCTGCGCTCGGCACCTCCCCCAAGGGGGAGGTTAAGCTCCCCCTTGGGGGAGCTGGCGCAAAGCGCCTGAGGGGTTAGCTCCCCCGTGGGGGAGCTGGCACGGCCGCAGGCCGTGACTGAGGGGTCATCCGCCACCGCCTCCGGCGCCGTCAGATCCCTCACCCAATCCACCGACGCGATCCCCTTCTCCGGCAGCTGGAACACCGTCGCTTCCCCGTCCGGGGAGAACCACGCACGCCGCCCCGCCGTGAGCCGGTTCACATTCTCCAGCAGCGTCCCGCCGCCGGCAGGCTCCACGCTCACCGCCACCAGCGGCCGGTAGCCCTCCACCTCATCCAGCCGCTCCCCGTCCCAGACAAGGTACTGCTTCCCGTTGAGGATATAGAGCTTCTCATCGAACCCGAACATATGCACGTCCCCGGAGGTGTCCATATTCCCGCAGGAGACTTTCGACCACACCCCGCCGTCCTCCAAAAGCTCCCACAGCACCCCGCCGCAGGCGGCGCACAGGACCTCCCGGTCACCCACGCGCCCGGACCAGATGCCCCGGACCTCCCGGTCCCCGCCCTCGTTGGCCTCGGCGTATGTCTCGGACCCGTACCACGTCTCCGTGTCCGCGCTCACCGCCAGGGGAACCGCCCAGAAGCTGAAGCTCTTCTCATAGCTCCCCACCGGCGTTTCCGTATCCTTCGCGTAGCAGAAGTAGTCCGACCCGGACCGCATGACGGTGTACCGGACGCCGCCGCTGCTGAAGGTCGTAACGTATGTATACTCCTTCTCCGCCTCCGGCCGCGCTCCCTCGGGCACGTCCACCGTCCCCATGGCCGCCCCCACACCGTAGCTGGTGTTGTAACCGGTATAGGGCCCCTGGGCGGTGCTGGTGTAGCCCACATAGCTGGAGGTCGTGGGCCCGGTGCTCGTCACGTCATAGCGGTGGATGCTGCTGCCGCCTCCGTAGTAGACCGTCCCGGACTCCCCGGCGAAGATGGTGCGGTCCTGTCCGCTGGTGGAGAAGGTCCCGTTGGCGCTGTTGAAGGAGTAGCCGGAGCGTCCCACCACCATGGCCTTCTTGTCGCTCCCCGTCCCGGACCTGTAGAACGTCCAGCTCCCCTGGGTATAGTAGGTGTACCCGTAGGAGCTCCTCGTACAGACGTACTTCCTCCACCGCTCCTTCTTCACGCAGCTGTCCACCTTCGACCCGTAGTACCGGTAGAGCACCCCGTCCCTCACGAAGTACCCGCCCACATCCTGACTTGCCCAGCCAACATCCGTCCCCTCGGGGGCGTTTTGCGTGGAGGGATCGCCGCTCAGCACGGCATAGAGCCCCGCCTCCTTGAGGGGAACCGCTCCCGCCCCGGCCTCACCGGCCAGCCCCGCCTCCGGGTACGTCTCCAGGCTCCTTGTTCCGGCGTAGACGCTGCCGCCCTCCTTGGTCCACCGCTCGGTGCCGGACGCCACGGAGATCGTCTCCCCCGGCGTGACCCGCCCGCCGTCCAGCTCCTCGGACCCGGTCCCCGGCGTGATGACGCACTCCTCCAGCCGCCAGACCCGGCCGCCGTGGGTAAAGTAGTACCCCTTGTACGCCCCGGCGTCCTTCGCCGCCACGGAAACGCCGCTGCCCGCCGTCACCACAACGCCGGCGTCATTGGCCAGCATTCTGGGGAAGAGCTCCCGGCTCCGCCCCCCGGCCTTGTCCGTCGCCACCGCCTGCCGGGACCCCTCCCGGACGTGGGCGGTATACGCGTTCAAAAGCCCCGCCACGTCCCGGCTCCCCGGCCTCTTCTTCAGCGCCCCGCCGGAGGTGACGCAGAAGTTGCGCATGACGGCGGCCTCCCCCAGCTTCAGCCGCGCCTGCCCCTCCGGCGCCTCGTTGACCCCGCGCCAGGAGGAGATGTTGAAGACCTTCTCCCCCACGTTCGCCGTGACGCGCGCCATCAGATCACCTCCTCGCTCTCGGCGTCGTCCACCAGCGCCACCGTGACCTTCTGGGTGCCGATGACCGCCCCGCCGCGGAACTTCACGCGCACGTCGAACCGCAGTCCCTCGTCCTCCGGCAGGGAGAACGTGTCCTCCTGGGTCAGCGGCACCAGGAACCGCCCGTTTTCCTCATCAAAGGACGCCTCCTCCGGGTAGGTCTTGCGCACCTTCCCCACCGTGAACTCCGCCCGCTCCACGTCCTCCACGGGCACGTCCGCGCCGTTTATCCTGATCTTCACCGGGAGCACGAAGGCGTCTCCCTGCTTGAGCTTAAAAGCCATACTCTCCTCCATACCATAAATAATTCTCCGTGGCCTCGCCGCCAAAGAAGCTTTGCCACGACTCCTCGTCCTCTTCCTCCCCGTCCCGGCGGGGCCGGTCCGCCGCCAGCGTCCGGGACACGCAGTAATACCGGAGCGCGTCCACGGTGTGGGTAAGCTCGTGGGGCTCCTTTGCCGCGTCCCCGGGGTTTTCCGTGTCCGCCTGAATGGCCGTCATGTCCCGCAAAAGCCGTTTGCACGCCGTGGAAATGAGCAGTCCCGGCCTTCCGTCCTCCCTGGGCGAGAGCAGCTCCTTCACCATCATGTGTCCCCGAACCCGTTCGTTGTCCGCCCGCGTCAGAGGCACGCCGGAGGCGGCGAACAGCTCCTCCATGGTCCGGCCCGTGTCCTTCTGCCGGCTCCACAGGTCCGGCGGGGCGAAGGTGGCCTCGATCCTCTCCCCCGGGAGGGTCCGCTCCAGGATCCCCGCCGCCGCCTCCCGGACCAGAAGCCCCGGCTGGGCCCACTCCCGGTAGACATAGCTCCTCCCCTCCTCGTCGGAGGCCACCCACAGCACCGCCAGCATATCGAGGCCGTAGTCGATGGTCCGATACCGCCGCCAGTGTCCCGGCATGGCGAAAGGCTCGAAGCAGTGCCTCTCCCGCCGAAGCTCCGCGAAATAGCTCCCCGCCAGGGCGTCCCAGTCCCCGTAGCGCATGGCCCGGCGGACGTTCTCCGGCATCTGGGCCAGCATCTGCATATACATGGGCGAGCGCTCCAGCAAATATTTGTTGTCCTCCACCGTGGCGGGGATGAAGGTGTAGTCCGCCGGGTCCTCCGTCTCCTCCGGGTCCGCGCTCACCTTATAGTCCCGGTCGATGAAGAGCCGCTTTACCCAGGAGTGCCCCACCCCGCCGGGGTTGCAGGTGAGGTAGAGCCGCTTGTCGTAGGGGCTCACGCCCCTGAGGCACCCCTTCAGATAGTGGAACGCCCGTTCGGTAAACTGCGTGGCCTCGTCGATGAAGATCCAGTCGAACTCCTGCCCCTGGTACTCCAGCTCCCCCAACTCCCCCTGCCAGTGGCCGAACTTCACCGTGGAGCCGTTGACGAACGTGAGCCGCCGCGTGGAGGCGTTGTACGACGCCGCCTCCTTGGGCACCGAGTGCAAAATGGGCCCGATGTGGTTCTCCTCCAGCTCCGGGTAGGTCCGGCGCATGATGAGGACCCGAAGGCCCGGATTGACCGCCGCGCCGCCCACCGCCTTGGTGCGCACCGCCCAGGTCTTCCCGCCGCCCTTGGCCCCGCCGTAGGCCACGAAGGGCGTCCGGGCCAGAAAAAACGCCAGCTGCTTGGGGTTGGCCGTCCCCAGATCCCAGCTCACCTCCACGTCACTTCATCCCCTCCTCTCCGCCGACGCCCTGGAGCTTCAGCGTCACCGTCACCTTCTCCGTCTTCCCCTCCTTCTCGGCGTAGCCGCCGTTCTCCGCCTGCTTTAAGTTGAACATGGCAAAGCTTGCGTTCTTCGGGTCCTTCCGGGCCTGTCCCAGCCAGTAGAACGTCTTAAATTCGTCCCACCGGCGGGCGATGCGGAAGCGCCGCATGGTCCCCGCGTCCCTGGGGACCTCCCCCCTCATGGCCCGCTCGCCCCGCTCCAGATACCCCGCCAGCTCCTCCTCCGTCACGTCCAGAAACTTGTGGAGCACGTACGCCACCGGGGCGTCTCCCGTCTCCTGGCAGTGGGCGATGCAAGCCTCCACCCCCGCCTCCAATCGCGCGATGGTCACCAGATCCTCATCCTTTCTACCTCAAATCCGAGAAGCTCCAGCTTCTCCTCCGGCGTCAGCTCCTTCCATTCCTCGTCGGCGCAGTCGGCGCACACCCTCTCCCCGTTCATCCGCCCGAAGGCATCCCCGACGAAGAACTCGCACCCGCACCGGTCGCACCGGAGCCCCGTGCCGTCCTCCCCCCAGACCCTTCCGCCGTAGACTCCACGGTCCCAGCCAAACATTTTTTCTTCTTTTCTCCTTTCTGAAGCTTGACAATACTTCTGTTTTTGTGGTATGATAATCAAAATAAACATTCCCTCCGGCGCGCTCCTCCCGGGCCGCCTCCGAGTGAATAGTCTATTTTGACCATACATGAAAGCCGAACAAAGTGTATTAAAGCTTTGTTTTACTCGATATCCGCATTATACTTCGTTCGCTTTCAAAAGTCAAGCAATTTTCCAAGCAAAAATAACTATTTGTAGGAGTGAACAAAAAATGTACGAGGTTTTTGTGAAGCTTTGCCAAGAACGCGGCGTCACCCCCTATCAGGTGGCCAAGGCCACCGGCATCTCCCAGGCGGCCCTGAGCACCTGGAAGCGCGGCCGCACCTCCCCCCGGGACACCACCCTCCACAAGATCGCCGAATATTTCCACGTGACCATGGCCTACCTCAAGGGCCAGGCCTCCGACCCCGGCCCCTTCCACACCCTGGAGGACAGCGAGCTCTATGATTACCTGGATATGCTCCGCTCCCGCACCGAGTGCCGGATGCTCTTCTCCGTGGCCAAGGAAGCGACGCCTGAGGACGTCCGCCGCGCCGTGGCGGTCATCGAGGCCCTCCGCCGCGCCGACACGGGCGTCGACTGATATGTGGACACCCCGCTGGTTCGTGCGCTACGCGGACTTCCCGGAGACGGTCCGGGGCGTCACCGTCCCCAATGACGACGGCACCTTTGATATCTACATCAGCCGCCGCCTGTCCCCTGAGGCCCAGCGTGCCTGCCTGGAGCACGAGATCCGCCACATTATGCAGGACCACTTCTACTCCGACGACGACGTGGAAAGTATCGAGCGCGCCGCCGACGGCGAGGCCGTGCCCAAACCGTCTCCCGCCCCCGCCCCATCCGTCCCCTACTTCCCCTCCCTGGGCGCGCTGGCCCGCCGCCTGCCCCCAACCTAAAAATTGCGGTCTCTCCGCGCACGGGCGGGTTTAGAACCCGCCCCTACAGTTTTTGAATGTTTTCGATCAACGCCGTACGGGCCGCCGCCTACGGCGGCCCGTGTTTCGATAACCTCCCATGTAGTTGTTATGGGAATATCTCCTATTTTGCTGGTAGGGGCGGGTTCCAAACCCGCCCGTCCCCGCCGCGGCGAATCATAAAAGCAGCGGCGAAGCCGCATCCTTTTAAAGCCCCCTCCCAAAGGGAGGGGCTGTTTTATCGGGGGCGGGTCATAACGGCGACCCCACCATCATTTCAAAGGAGCCTCTATGTTCGAACAATTAGCCGACCTTGAAACGAAAGCCGCCGCCCTGCGGCGGGAGCTGGAGTCCCCGGAGGTCTACTCCGACCCCGCCCTCTACGCCAAAACCGCCAGGGAGCTCAAGGACCTGGAGCCCCTGGTGGACGCCTACCGCCGCTGGCGCGCCCACGGCGCGGCGCTGGAGGAGGCGAAAGCCCTCCTCTCCGACCCGGAGCTGGGCCCCATGGCCCGTGAGGAGCTGGACGCCGCCCGCGCCGGCCTTGAGGAGACAGAGCGGGAGCTGAAGCTTCTCCTCCTCCCCCGCGACCCCAACGACGACCGGGGCGTGGTCATGGAGATCCGAGGCGGCGTAGGCGGGGAGGAATCGGCCCTCTTCGCCGCCGACCTCTACCGGATGTACGCCCTCTACGCCGAGGCCAGGGGCTGGAAGCTGGAGATCGCCGGCATCAACGAGACGGAGCTGGGCGGCATCAAGGAAATAAGCTTCCTGGTGGACGGCCAGGGCGCCTGGTCGCGCCTGAAGTTCGAGTCCGGCGTCCACCGGGTCCAGCGCGTCCCGGTGACGGAATCCGCCGGCCGCATCCAGACCAGCGCCGCCACCGTGGCGGTCCTGCCGGAGCTGGAGGAGACGGAGTTTGAGCTCGACCCCAGGGACCTGCAGATCGACACCTTCCGCTCCACCGGCGCGGGGGGCCAGAAGGTCAACAAGACGGAGTCCGCCATCCGCATCACCCACCTGCCCACCGGGACGGTGGTGGAGTGCCAGGACGAGCGCAGCCAATATAAAAACAAGGACCGGGCCATGAAAATTCTGGCCTCCCGCCTTGCCGACGCCGAACGCCGCCGGCGGGACGCCGCCGTGGCCGCCCAGCGGAAAAGCCAGGTGGGCAGCGGCGACCGGTCCGAGCGCATCCGCACCTACAACTTCCCCCAGGCACGGGTCACCGACCACCGCCTCACCGGGGAGACGAAAAACTTCCCCCTGGAGCCCACCCTCCGGGGGCGCCTGGACCCGCTCATCGACGCCCTCATCACCCAGGACCAGACGGAGCGGCTGAAAGGAGAGGACTGACCGTGGAAACGCTGTTTCTGCGCCCCGACGAGATAGACCAATGCGCGGACATCCTGCGGCGCGGCGGCGTGGCCGCCGTCCCCACGGAGACGGTGTACGGCCTGGCGGCCAACGGCCTGTCCGACGAGGCCGTCCGGAAAATTTTCGCCGCCAAGGGCAGGCCGGAGACGAAACCCGTCAGCCTCTTCGTCCCGGATCTCGCCGCGGCGGAGCGGTTCTGCCATGTCACGGACGAGGCCCGCAGGCTGGCCATTCTCTGGCCCGGACCCCTGACCGTCATTTTAAAGCGCCGCCCCGGCGTTCCGGACGTTGTCACCGCCGGGGGCGAGGGCGTGGGCATCCGCGTGCCGGACCATCCCGCCGTCCTGGCCCTTTTGCGCCTTCTCCCCTTCCCCCTCACCGGCACCAGCGCCAACCTCTCCGGGTGTCCCTCCCTCACCCACGCCCGGGACGCCTTCGAGGCCATGAACGGCCGCATCGACGCCGTGTTGGACGGCGACTGTCCCGGCGGGGTACCCTCCACGGTGGTGGACCTCACGGGGAAGTTTGCGAAACTTGTCCGTCTTGGCGCTTTACCGAAAGAAACTATTGAAAATCTCCTGGGGACGGTGGTAGAATGAAGGTCGTGGGCATCACCGGCCCCACCGGCGCGGGCAAGACAACGGCCCTCCGGGCCGTGGAGTCCCTGGGCGGCGTGGTCTTCGACTGCGACCGGGTCTACGGGGAGCTGCTGGACACCTCGGAGGACCTTTTGGACGCCATCGGCCGCCGCTTTCCCGGCACGGTCCGGGACGGGCGGCTCGACCGCCGCGCCCTGGCCGCCGCCGTCTTCCAAAGCCCCGGCGAGCTTCAAGCTCTCAATCACATCGCCCACCCCCGTGTGGCCGCCGAGCTCTACGGGCGGCTGGAGAAGGCGCGGGAGAGCGGCGCGCTTCTCGCGGCCATCGACGCCATCGCCCTTTTTGAAAGCGGCCTTTCCGGCCTTTGCGACGACACGGTCTTCGTCACCGCCCCACGGGAGACGCGCATCCGCCGGATCATGCTCCGGGACGGCATCGACCGGAACTACGCCGAGGCGCGGGTCAACGCCCAGCGGGACGACGGTTATTTTGAGCGCCGCTGCGCCCACAAGCTTGTCAACGATTTTTCCGACAGGCAGGAGTTTTTCCTGCGCTGTCAGGAATTTTTCAGGAGGTATACAAAAAATGTCTGAGCTCCGCGATGAACTTTTCTACAAGCAAAAGCACGTCCACGACCTTTTGGACGAGGCCGGCCTTGCCGCCTCCGACGCGTACTGCCAAAAGTACATGGACTTCCTCCAGAAGGCCAAGACCGAGCGTCTGGCCGTCGCCGAGGCCGTGAGGCTGGCCGAGGAGCACGGCTTCACCGCCTACGACGCCCCCCGCCCCCTGAAGGCCGGCGACAAGATCTACCGCGCCGTCCGGGGCAAGATGCTCCTGCTGGCCGTGGTGGGCCGCTCCTCCATGGCCGCCGGCGCCAACATCTGCGCCGCCCACATCGACTCCCCGCGCCTGGACCTGAAGCAGGTCCCCCTCTACGAGCAGAATGAGCTCGCCTACTTCAAGACCCATTACTACGGCGGCATCCGCAAGTACCAGTGGGTGACCATCCCCCTGGAGCTCCACGGCGTCGTGGCGCTGAAGGACGGCAAGACCGTCGCCGTCAACATCGGCGCGGACCCCGCCGACCCCATCCTCTACGTCTCCGACCTTCTCCCGCACCTGGCGGCCAAGCAGTCCGAACAGCCGCTTGCGAAGGCCATCCCCGGCGAGAAGCTCAACATCATTCTGGGCTCCCTGCCGGTGAAGGATGACAAGGGCGCGGACCGGGTAAAGCTCAACGTCATGAAGATCCTGCACGATAAGTACGGCATCACCGAGGAGGACTTCCTCTCCGCCGAGATCGAGGCCGTCCCGGCCTTCCCCGTGCGGGAGGCGGGCCTTGACCGCTCCCTCATCGCCGGCTACGGCCACGACGACCGGGTCTGCGCCTTCGCCGAGCTCCAGGGCATCTACGAGACGGAGGACCCCGAAAAGACCGCCGTCTGCATCCTGGCGGACAAGGAGGAGATCGGCTCCGTGGGCGTCACGGGCATGATCTCCCAGGCCTTCGAGTGCTTCATGGGCGATATCTGCGACGGGCAGGGCGTGAAGCTCGCCCACTGCTTCGCCAACTCCTTCTGCGTCAGCGCCGACGTGACCAACGCCTTCGACCCCACCTGGCCGGAGGTCAGCGAGCTGCGCAACAACTCCAAGCTCAACTACGGCGTGGCTATCGCCAAATTCACCGGCCGCGGCGGCAAATCCGGCTCCAACGACGCCAGCGCCGAGGTCATGGGCAAGATTCGCCGCATCTTCTCCGAGAATGGCGTCACCTGGCAGTACGCCGAGCTCGGGAAGGTGGACGAGGGCGGCGGCGGCACCGTGGCCTGCTACATGGGCAACCGCAACATCGAGACCGTGGACGCCGGCGTGCCGGTCCTCTCCATGCACGCCCCCTATGAGATCGTGGCCAAGCACGACTGCTACATGACCTACAAGGCCATGAAGGCGGTCTACGCCTCCAAATAACGGAAAAGAGCGCATAAAAATCCCCCCCTCCGGGCACACTGACCGAAGGGGGGATTTTTTTATGCCTGACAACAACGAACATAAACCCGAGGAGATCTACCAGAAGGACCAGATCGAGGACATGGGCTCCTCCACGGTGCGCTCCGGGCGCGGGACCATCCAGTGCCTCACCATCGTGGGCCAGATTGAGGGCCACCAGCTCCTGCCGGCGGACAACAAGGCCACCAAGTACGAGCACGTGATGCCCCAGCTTGCGGCCATCGAGGAATCGGAGGAGATCGACGGCCTGCTCATCCTTCTCAACACCCAGGGCGGCGACGTGGAGGCCGGCCTCGCCATCGCCGAGCTCATCGCCGGTATGTCCAAGCCCACCGTCTCCCTGGTTTTAGGCGGCGGCCACTCCATCGGCGTGCCCCTGGCCGTTGCGGCGAAGATGAGCATGATCGCCCCCTCGGCGGCCATGACCATCCACCCTGTCCGCCTCACCGGCGTGGTCATCGGCGTGCCCCAGACCTACAACTACTTCGGCAAGATCCAGGAGCGCATCGTCCGCTTCGTCACAGAAAATTCCCACATCACAAGGGAAAAATTCACCGAGCTCATGCTGAAAACCGGCGAGCTCGCCGCCGACGTCGGCACCGTCATCTACGGCGACGAAGCCGTCTCCGCCGGCCTCATCGACCGCATCGGCACCCTCCACGACGCGCTGGAGTATCTGCACGAGGAGATCGATAAACGGCGGAAGGGCTGACGCCCCGCCCCTCAGGGGGAGGCGGCGCGGCGGGAAAAAGGTTTGCGGCTTCGCCGCATTTTTATATTCCCCACCCGCCCACCCCCGCCGCCGCAGAACCACCCCTGCCGCTTCGCGGCTGTCCCCTCCGTTGGAGGGGCTAAAGGAAGCGCACAGGTAATCTTGCCCCTCCTACGGAGGGGTGGCCGAGCGAAGCGAGGCCGGGGTGGTGCTGCAATCCGACCACCCAAATAATCACACCCGCCTCCGACTCAGAGCCCTCCCCGCAGGGCGGGGAGGGGCAGGGGTGAGGTGGGAGGGTGGAGGATTTTGAGCGGTCACGATGAACC
>CANQSD010000049.1 GCA_947626385.1 uncultured Oscillospiraceae bacterium
CACACTGCATCCGTGGGAGACCGGCAGGGGCTTCCCGTTCAACTCCAGGCGGGGGCAAAAATTCAGGCAGAGGGGATTTTCGGCTTCCATCCGCATCCGCTGTTCGCTGGTGAGGTTTAGGAACAGCTCACTCTCCTGAGACGGGTTCCATTTTTCTCTAAAACTGCGGATCGCTTCCGGCTCCGCCCGCATACAGAAATCCACCACAAGGCCCTTGGCGCAGGCATAGGCCGCCGGGACCAGCCAGCAATGGCCGGCCCAGGCAAAGTCTTTCCCCAGCGGGACCTCCGTTCCGGCGCGGTCTTTTCCCTGATGGCCCCAGAAATCCCCGTCGAAATAGACCTTCCATTCCGGCGGCGTTGGTTCCGCGGCGGGGTTCATGTCCGCGTCATAGTAGTCCTCCGTATATTTGAGCTTGCTGTCATCAAAGGAGGCCTGCAGCTCCCTGATGTACGCCCAGGGGCGCTCCATCGGCGTCAGGCGGAACCGCTCGGCCAGCTCCGAGAGGACCTGCTTCTGCTCCCGTGTGGGCGGATAGTCCCGCAGGAAGGCGTCAAATTGCGCCTCGTCCCACATCCACGCCTGTTCCGGCGCCGCCACATCACCGCAGGCCAGCAGCAAGCGCAGGAAATCCGCAAAGTCTTTCGACAGCGGGTGGACGTAATGCGGCGCCGAATTCATGGGGCTGACGGCAAAGACCATCCCGCCGAAGCCGCGGATAAAGCAAAAGTGGATCCCGTCCACGCCGGCCCAGCCAAAGATCGACGCGCCCTTCGGCGTACAGAAATACGGCGCGTTGTCCTCGCGGCGTATCACGCCCACCGGCGCAAGGTCGATACCGCAGCGGAGATATTTTTGAAAGGTTTTATCCATCGGTCATCCCCCGATTCCCGCGCACGCCGGAAGGACGCGGCGCTTGGTTTTGGGGCCATTATAGCACAAAGATGGGAAGAAAGCTACCGGTATCGGAGGGAATTGATTTGTCCTGGCCTCCTTTTTTGGGAGAACAGGGCGGGTGCGGGGTATCGGAAGCGCTCTGTTGTCCCACCTTCGCTTCCCCCCTGCCCCCCTCCTACGAGGAGGGGGCTTAAAAAGGTTGCGGCTTCGCCGCAGTTTTGATTTGCCCATGCGGCGGGGTATTCAAGCCCGTTGGCCGTCGTTGGGGCTTATGGGAAGCGAATTTCGGAACCACCCCGGCGCTTCGCGCCACCCCGACCTGGGAGGGGCAAGATGGTTGGGTTATCGGAACGGTTCCGAATAATCGCACCTGCCCCCGACTTAGGGCCCCCTCCTCGTAGGAGGGGGGCAGGGGGGAAGCGAGGGTAGCGGAACTGAGCGGTCCCGATAAATGGCGCCACCCCCGACACGGTTGCCCCTCCTAGGTCGGGGACAGCCGCGCAGCGGCAGGGGTGGTTTCGTGCGGCGGCGGGGGCGACCCTTCCGGCGCTTCGCGCCACCCCGACCTGGGAGGGGCAAGAGAAGGCGGGCGGCGGATGAGAAAAGGGCGGGTTTGGAACCCGCCCCTACTGTTTACTGGTCCATATGCTCGTTGAAGTATGCCCGGATGCGGGAGAAGGTGTCGGCGCTGATGTCGTGCTCGATCTTGCACGCCTCGTGGTCGGCGGTGGCGGGGTCGACGCCAAGGGATTCCAGGATGCGGGTGAGGGTGACGTGGCGCTCGTAGATGCGCTCGGCGACCTCCCGGCCGGTGGCAGTGAGGTGGATGTCCCGGCGCTGGTCCACGTCGATATAGCCGCTCTCCCTGAGCCGCCGCATGGCGATGGAGATGGTGGGCTTGGCGTAGCCCATCTCAGTGGCGATGTCGACAGACCGCACGTAGCCCATGCGGTTTTCCAGCATCAGGATCGTCTCCAGGTAGTCCTCGCCGGACTCGTGGATCTCCAAAACCTCCCCTCCTTTCATCCGCGATGGGTATTCCTCAGAAATACTTCTTGATGCCCTCGGTGGCGGCGGCCTCGTCGGCGCTGATGGTCAGGGTGAACTTCACGTCCTCACGGGCGGAGAAGGCGTCGCACCAATCCAGAAACTCCTCGGCCTCGTTGAGGGACTCCGTGCCGGCCAGCTTGAAAAGGCCGTCCATGAAGATGTGGGTGATGTCGTAGTTGCCGGCGCGCAGGCCCGAAAGGAAGCCCTTCAGGGCGGTGTAGCCGCTGAGCTTATAGTCTGAAAGCTTTACGAGCCTGACGCTCATGGGGATGTCGTACCTGAGTGCCTCGTCCTTCTCGATGCAGATGACGTTGCCGTGCTCCTCCTCGGCCGCCCGACGCACGAGCTCGATGAGCTGTTTTGTTTTTCCGTGACCCTTGAGTCCCATAATGACCTTAACCATGGGAACACTCCTTTCATGTTTGGGGTTATCTTATTCTAACATTTTTCCGGCGTCGATTCAACTAAAATTTTTCCGTTTTTCCTGAAAAATAAATATGATGCCTTTGGCACTTTGTGTCCCACGCGCATATGATGGGGTAGGCTCGACTTTGAGCCCAGGAGGACTTGGATGAGAAACAACTGCAACGATACAAACGACTACCCCGAGACGCCCTGCGGCTGCACGGGGAACATCATAAACTGCGGCGGCGCCTCCACCCCCTGCCCCGGTCCCAGAGGTCCCCAGGGCATCCCCGGCCCCCAGGGCGCCACGGGTCCCGCCGGCCCCGCCGGCACGCCCGCCACGGTGACCGTGGGGACCGTCACCACCGGCGCGCCGGGTTCGGCGGCGGCCGTCACCAACACCGGCACGGCCTCCGCCGCCGTGCTCAACTTCGTCATCCCCCAGGGCGCCACGGGCGCGACCGGGCCCCAGGGGCCTGCCGGTCCCGCGGGCGCTACGGGGGCCACCGGCGCTACCGGGCCCATCGGCCCCGCCGGTCCGCAGGGGCCCCAGGGAGAGACGGGACCCGCCGGCGCGACAGGCGCAACGGGCCCTGCCGGTCCTGCCGGTCCCACGGGCGCGACAGGCGCTACGGGGGCGACGGGGCCTGCGGGCCCTGCCGGGGCCACCGGGCCTGCCGGGCCTGCCGGGGCGGCGGCGACCATTGAGATTGGGACCGTCACCACCGGCGCGCCGGGTTCGGCGGCGGCTGTGACCAACACGGGAACAGACACAGACGCCATTTTCAACTTCGTGATCCCTCAGGGCGCTACGGGAGCCACGGGGCCCCAGGGGCCTGCGGGGCCTGCCGGTCCCACAGGCGCTACGGGGGCGACGGGGGCGACCGGTCCTGCCGGCGCTACTGGCGCGACGGGAGCTGCCGGGCCTGCGGGCACGGCGGCGACCATTGAGATTGGCACCGTCACCACCGGCGCACCGGGTTCGGCGGCGGCTGTGACCAACACGGGGACTGACACCGACGCCATTTTCAACTTCGTGATCCCCCAGGGTGCTACGGGAGCCACGGGGCCCCAGGGGCCTGCGGGCCCTGCCGGTCCCACAGGCGCTACGGGCGCGACGGGGGCGACCGGTCCTGCCGGCGCTACTGGCGCGACGGGAGCTGCCGGGCCTGCCGGGCCTGCGGGCGCGGCGGCGACGGTGACGGTGGGGACGGTGACGGCGGGCGCGCCGGGAGCGGCCCCCTCGGTGACCAACTCCGGCACCGACACGGCGGCTGTTCTGGACTTCGTCCTGCCTGTGGCCGCGCCCACGGCGGCCGCCTACGGCGACTTCTACGCCCTGATGCCCGACGACAACGCCACGGCGGTGGGCGTGGGGGACGCTGTGGACTTCCCGCAGAGCGGTCCCGCCAGCGGGATCACCCGCGCCGGCGACTCCACCTTCACGGTGGCCAACGCCGGGACGTACCTGGTGGTCTTCCAGGTGGGCGTGACCGGGTCGGGCCAGCTGGCGCTGGCCGTCAACGGGACGCCGGCGGACTCCACCGTGGTGGGAAGCGGCGGCACGGACCAGATCGTGGGCGTGAGCATCCAGACGCTGACCGCCGGGGACACCCTGTCCGTGGTCAACCCCACCGGCAGCAACGGGTCCATCAACATCACCTCCGGCACCGGCGGGAGCAATCCCGTGTCGGCGCATTTGACCGTCGTACAGCTGACGTAAGCACAGATGAGCGTGGGGAGGGTTGAGGCCCTCCCCTGATATCATTAAGCTACGGAAAATCCAAACTACTCCACACGGGCGGGTTTGGAACCCGCCCCTACAGTTTGAGTTGCGTTCAATCAACGCCGTACGGGCCGCTGCCCACAGCGGCCCGCGTTTCGATGACCTCCCATGTCGGTTGAATGGGATAAGCTTCCATATTCCCTGTAGGGGCGGGTTCTAAACCCGCCCGTGCGCGGTTGCGGGACGGAAACGGTTTCGATAAAACGGTACATATCGGTTATCGGGGGGCATGGGCCGCTGTGGGCAGCGGCCCGTACGGCGGTGTTCGAGACGGGTCAATTGTCGATGGGCGGGTCGCCGGGGACGGCGACCCCTACGGCGGGGATTGACGACGATTTGGAAAATGCACGGGCGGGTTTGGGACCCGCCCGTGCAATGATTTACTTCTATTTTGCTAAATAATACTTGACAAATTGCTTGATTTGTGGTATAATACGCTTATCCGGAAAAGGGGGTCACTGGAGAAGGCTGCGGATGACGGACATGAGCTGGGAGACGTTGATGGGCTTGGGGACGTGGGCGTTCATGCCGGCATCCAGGGCGGCGCGGCGGTCCTCGTCGAAGGCGTTGGCGGTCATGGCGACGATGGGGATTTTTGACAGGGACTCGTCGGGGAGGGCGCGGATGGCGCGGGAGGCGTCGTAGCCGTTCATGTGGGGCATCTGGATATCCATGAGGATGAGGGCGTAATAGCCGGGAGACGAGGCGCGGACCATGTCCACGGCTTTCGCGCCGTCCTCCGCCGTCTCCACGGTGAAGCCGGCCTCCTCCAGGAGCTCCTGGGCGATCTCACGGTTGAGCTCGTTGTCCTCCGTCAGCAGCAGACGCTTGCCCTGAAGGTCGCGGGCGGCCTCCCGGTCCACGACGCTCTGCGGCGGCGGCAGCTCCGCCTTGCCCAGGGCGGCGACGAGGGTGTCCCGCAGCTCTGAGAGGAAGATGGGCTTGTTGCAAAAGGCGGTGACGCCGGCCTTTTTGGCCTCGTCCTCAAAGGCCGTCCAGTCGTAGGCGGTGACGATGATGATGGGCGTCTCCTCCCCCACCATCGCCCGGATCTGGCGCACCACCTCCAGGCCGCTCAGGTCCGGCAGGGCCCAGTCGATGATGTAGGCGTAGAACATATCGGCCATTTCCACCGCCTGACGGGCGCGGAGGATCGCCTCCCGCCCGTGGAGCGTCCACTCGGCGCGCATACCGATCTGGGTGAGCATCTTGGTGACGCTGTCGCAGGTGAAGAAGCTGTCGTCCACCACCAGCGCCCGGAGGCCCATGAGCTCCCGGATGGCCTCCACGCGCTTGGATTCGGCCTGGAGGCGGAAGGTGAGGTCGATGGTGAATTCCGTGCCCTTGCCCTGCTGGGTCTCCAGCTCGATGGAGCCGCCCATGGCGTCCACGATGGACTTGGTGATGGCCATGCCAAGGCCCGTGCCCTGGATGCCGGAGACGGTGGAGGTGCGCTCCCGCTCAAAGGGCTCAAAGATGCGCTTGGCAAATTCCTGGCTCATGCCGATGCCGGTGTCCTTGACACGGATCTCGTAAGCGCCGTAGCCCTTGGGCGCGCCGGGCTTCTGGCGGATGGTCATGGACACGGCCCCGCCGGGGGGCGTGAACTTGATGGCGTTGGACAGGAGGTTCAGGAGCACCTGATTGAGGTGGAGCTTGTCGCACCAGATGTCCTCATCCACCACGTCCACGGTGTCCATGAAGAAGTCGAGCTGCTTGGACTGCATCTGGGTCTGGATGATGTTGCGCATATCCCGGAAGATGTCGGAGATGGAGCACGCCTTCTCCTCGATGTTGAGCTTGCCGGATTCGATGCGGCTCATGTCCAGCACGTCGTTGATGAGGCTGAGAAGGTGGTTGGAGGAGGACATGATCTTGCGCAGATACTCCTGCACCCGCTGGGTGTTGTCCAGATTGGCCTCCGCCAGGGTGGTGAAGCCGATGATGGCGTTCATGGGCGTGCGGATGTCGTGGGACATGTTGCTGAGGAAGGCCGTCTTGGCCCGCTCCGCCGCCTCGGCCTTGTGGAGCTTTTCCTCCAGGACCGCCCGCTCCACGGCGTGGGCTGTGCCGCGCTTGGCCTGGACGCGCATGATCGCGTAATAGGCGGTGAGGGCGAATAGGAGGATGACGCCCAGGAGGATGCAGATGTTCCGCACGGCGTAGACGCTGGAAAACGCCTCCCGCTCCGGGACGGAGACGCCGATGGCCCACTCATTAACTCCCGCCGGGGCGTAGTAGAGGTACTCCCAGCCGTCCGTGTCCTCCCCGCGGAAGACCACGTAGCCGGTGCCCAGGGCCAGAATGTCGCCGGTGAAGCTCTCCCATGTGGCGCCGCCCTTGGTGCGGCGGCCGGGGGCGAGGTCGGAAAGGCTGCCCAGCTCCTCGTGGCGGGTGTCCATGAGGAGGTCGCCGTTGCGGGTGTCCAGCATGAGGACCTGGGCGGAGGCGTTATAGATGTTGTCGATGTTGATGGTCGCCGGCAGGTCCCGGAGGATGGTGACGCCGTAGAGCACCGCCACCGTCTCGCCGTCCCGGACCACGGGGACGAAGTGCCGGAGGACCGGGGTGCCGTAGTAGGCGCTGTAGGCCCGGTCGGAGATGTGCTCCCCCAGCTTCGACTCCACCGCGAAGGACAGATCGTCCACCTGGGAGGCGTCGATGACGGCGCCGTCAGCGGAGAGGATGGTTTCCGAGGGCAGGAGGACGCGGATGCGCATGGTCTCCAAAAGCGGCCCCACGGTGGTCATCAGCTCCAGCGTGGACTCCTCGTCAAACTCGTCCGCGGCGGAGAGGATGCCCGCCGTGGCGTTGAGGATGCGGCTGTCCCGCGCAAGCTTGGCGCGGATCTCGGTGATGACGGTGTTGACGCCTTCCTCCAGCCGCCCCAGGGAGCGCTCCTTGATGGTGGAGCTGATGAAGAAGTAGGACGTGGCCAGCAGCACCACCATCACCGCGATGAGGATGACGGTGGCCGCCATGCCGTTTTCCCGAAAGACTCGTTTTTTCAAGAGCTTGTCCCCTTTCCGGGTGCCGATTTCACAGGCCCAGGGAGGTCTTCAGCTCCCGGATGGCCCCGGCGGTGCGGGCGTAGTCGGCCTTCACCGTCTCATAAAGGGCGGGGGCGTCGGCGCCCCAGTCGTTCCGAAGGGCCTCGGTGAGGTCGTGGGCGCTTTTCCCCAGGGCGGTAAAGCTCAGATTCTGGCACATGCCCTTGATGGTGTGGGCGGCGCGGAAGGCGTCCTCCCGGTTTTGGGAGGCCATGGAGGCGGTCAGGAGGTCAAAGGAGCCGTCGTCCAGGAATTTCAGGACGAATTTCTGGATGAGCCTCTCACTGCGCAGGCGGGATACGACCTCCTCGTAGTCCCCGCCCAGGGCGGCGTAGCATTCCTGCATGGTCATAGGGCGTTTCTCCTTTCGTATCAGGTCGTGTCAGGCCGTGTCACGGCGTCAGGTCCTTCATGGAGTCGTCGTAGAAGCAATAGCGGTCCTTGCCGCCGCGCTTGGCCGCGTAGAGCGCCACGTCCGCGGCGTGGTACAGCCCGGCGTAGGAAAGCCCGGTCCGCTCCCCCAGGGCCACACCCATGGAGACGGTGATCCTCCGGCCCTCCAGCTCAAAGCACAGGTTTTTGAAGATGCGCTCCACGGTGTGCTCAATGTCCGTGTTGTAATCCAGGAACAGGAAAAACTCCTCTCCCCCGGCGCGGCAGCAGATATCGGAGCTGCGCACCGCGTGCTTCATCCGCCGGGCCAGCTCCTGCAAGACCCGGTCGCCGAACATATGGCCCAGCTCGTCGTTGACGCGCTTGAAGTCGTCGATGTCGATCTCCGCCAGGGCGAAATGGCCCTCCTGGTGGGTGAGGAGGCGGTTTTCGATCTGCTCCCGGGCGCTGGCGCGGTTGAGAAGGGCCGTCAGGGGGTCCAGGGACGCCTTCTGCTCCAGCTCCCGGAGCTTCATCTTCTCCTCGTGGATGTCGATGGCCTTGCCCAGCAGGCCTGTATACCGAGGCGGCACGTCGCTGGACCAGACGGACCGGGTGATCACCCGGAACCAGCGGGCCTCGCCGTTTAAGTGGACAAGCACCTCCATGGAGGAGTCCGGGGCCTCCGGGGTCGTCTCCCGCTGGCGGGTGACGATCTCATCGAGGGCCTTCTGGCCCACGATGCTGATGAGCTGTTCGCTGTGCTGGGGGTCCATGAAGATCTCCTCCAGGCCCAGCATCTTGGAGCCGTAGGCCGAGAGCGTCACCATACTGGGGGAGACGGTGTACTCGAACTGGATCTCCTCGCTCATGGCGGCGAAGAAGTGGTATTTCATCCGCTCGTAATCGAGAAGCCGCAGCGTCCGCTCGGAGACGGCCCCGCCCTCGCCCCGCAGGGCCTCCTCGGAGATGCTGCGGAGGTTGCGCTGCTGGATCTCCTCGGCGGCGTCGCCCTGGAGGGCGGTGCGGATCTTCTCCGCGTTCTCGGTGAGGCACGTGAGCAGGAGGGGGTTGAACTGGCCGCACTGGCCGTCCAGGATCATCCGCAGGGCCTCCTCGTGGGGGATGGCGGGCTTGTAGACGCGGGGGCTGGTGAGGGCGTCGTAGACGTCCGCCAGGGACACCACCTGCGCCGCGATGGGGATCTCGTCCCCCTTGAGGCCGTCGGGGTAGCCCCGGCCGTCCCAGCGCTCGTGGTGCCAGCGGCAGATCTCGTAGGCCACCTTGACCAGGTCCTCCCCGTGCTGGACAGGGATCTGGGCCAGCATATCCGCGCCGGCGGTGGTGTGGGTCTTCATGAGCTCGTATTCCTCGTCGGTCATCCAACCCGGCACCGCCGCCTGGAGCATCTCCGCGCCCACGGTGGTGTGGGTCTTCATGACGGAGAATTCCTCCTGGGTCAGCCGCCCCGGCTTATTGAGGATGGCGCTGTCGATGGCGATCTTGCCCACGTCGTGGAGGGCCGAGGCGGTGGAGATGAGGGAGATATCCCGCGGCGTCAGGGCGTATTTGTCGGTCTTGGCGGCCACAAGGTCCAAAAGCATGGCCGTCAGCGTCCGGACGTGGAGGATGTGGAGGCCGCTTTCGCCGTTGCGGAACTCCACGATGTGGCTGAGGATGTCGATCATCAGGGAGCTTCTCTGCTCCGTCTCGTAGATCTGGTCCTCCACCATGCCGATGAGGCGCTTTTGCTTGGCGTAGAGGAGGATGGTGTTGACCACGCGCCGGCGGACCACCAGCGCGTCGAAGGGCCGGTTGATGAAGTCCGTGACGCCCAGCTCGTAGGCCCGCTCCACCTGCTTGGAGCCGGACTCGGCGGAGACCATGATGACGGGCACGTCCACGATCCAGCCGTTCTGGTTCATGGCGGAGAGGACGCCGAAGCCGTCCAGCTTCGGCATGACGATGTCCAGGAGGACCAGGGAGAGCTCGGAATACTGCTTACTGAGGATGCCCACCGCCTGGACGCCGTCCTCGGCCTCCAGGATGTCGTACTCCTCCCCCAGCATATCCGCCAGGATCGAGCGGTTCATCTCGGAATCGTCTACAATAAGTATCTTTTGCTTGTTTTTGACTGCCATAGCGCGCAATTCTCCATGTTTCAATGTTTTGCCGTTCACACAACGCCGCCCTCCCCAGAATTGGGGAGGGTGCGGATTTTAAGATGTCTTTTTGGTGAGGCCGTTCATCGGGGTGACCGTCAGGGACTTTTCCCAGGCGTGGTCCCCACGGCCCTCGATCTTGACGGTAATGGTGACGGAATTGGTGCCCTCGAGCTTAAAGCTCAGGTCCTTCACCTGGAGGCCCATTGTGTAGGCGCTGTCGGAGAGGAGCTTTTTATAGGAATCATCCATTGACTCTGTCGCGTTGCTTTCTACAGTGACGTGCCCGCCCGAAGCCGCAACCGCAAACACTGTATTCTCCCCGAAGGTGGAGCTGGTGAGGGTCAATTTGTTGTCCGCGTCCAGTGTCACGTCCCGGCCGTAGCGGATCTCGTTGGACACCGCCTCCAGGACGGTGGAGGCCAGGACCTGGGCGTCGGCAACCTCCATCATGTCGTTGCGGGTGCTCAGGACCGAGGAGGCGACGGTGGTGCCGGCGGCGGTCATCAGCGCCAGGAGCACCACGCAGATCAGCGTCTCCGTCAGGCTGAACCCCCGGCGGGAGCGAAGCTTTTTTCTCATGGCGCTCAACTCCCTTTCTGATAGGCGGTCAGGCCGTCCTGTTCGTAGATGTTGACTTCAATTGAAACTGAGGTCCCGGTGCCCACGCCCGTCGTATCCTCTGTGATCGTGACAGTACCTGTTGTCGCTGTTGGATCAGTCGGATCGACCGTCTCCAGCTTTGAAACCGCCTCATAGAGCTTTTTGTCGCCCTCCATGGCGTTTTTGTCCAGGGCGGAGGAGGCGGAGTACATCCCCACCAGCAGCACCGCCGCCAGGACGACGACCAGCAGAGCAACCAGCACCTCGGCGAAGGACTCCCCCGCGCGGGAGCGCAGCTTGTTTGTAAGCTTTTTCATGGTGTACCTCCCGCTCATGGGCTCGTGGGCTGCGGCACGGCGGCCACGTGGGCGTTCCCCTCCAGCCACTGGACCTCCATGGTGTACTCGGTGACGGTGGTGGTCTCGCCGGCCGCATTCGTTTCCTTGCTGATTTGCGTGCTGTTCAGCCCGTTCTCCCCCGCGCCGGAGGCGAAGGTCGCCACAAGCGTCAGGGTGGAGGCGTACTTCTCCCCGTCGTTGAGCACGATGGTGATGGTGAAGTCGTTGGCGGTGAGGGTGGATGCGTCAGTTCCCATGGTCAGATTCGCTGTGACTGCGGGAACATCACTGCCCGCATTAAGAGTAAGTTTTTTCTCCAACTTTGCAGGGTGGTCGGATATCACTGTTAATGTACTGCCAGCATCAAGTGGTCCTGCGCTGCTGTATACGCCATACTCAAACAGCTCTTCAAACCGACCCATCAACAAATCTTTCAAACTGCCATTATAAGCGGAGTCTTTAGCCCCAGACGATGTCGTAACCCAATCCGCCTTTCGGCTCACAGTTCCAGTTGAATCTTTCGTCTCCTCCACCCTCGCCTTCGCGGTGAAGGTCTTGCCGGACAGCTCCCCCTTGAGCAGCTTGGCGGCGGAGCTGACGGACAGGTACTGCTGCTGGTCGGCCTTCAGGTGCGTATAGCGCCCGGAGTTGGCCGCCGCGGCGGTCAGCGCCCCCGTCCCCGCCAGGATGCACAGCATGAAGACGAGGATGGCGAACAGGATCGTCGCCCCGGAATTGCTTTTCAGTTTTTCCCTTACACGCCTCACCGGCGCGTCACCTCCTTGCATGGGTTTTCGCGTGCGCGTCATATCTCCTGGGCCCGCCTGGTCAGGCGGCGCACGGAGACGGCCTGCGTCCGCCGGCGGACAACCTGGGTGTGGCCGTCAGCCTCCGGGTCCGCCTCCCGCGTCTCGTTGGGGAGCTCCAGGGCGGGCGGGACCAGCGCCTCCAGCGGCGCCGAGATCATCCCCGGCCCCTCCGGGATGCCGGGTGAACCGGTGGGGGTGGTAGTGGAATCTGCGGGCCATTCGCCGTAGTGGACATATTCGTCGGTTACTTTACCTGTTGTCGGGTCTACCTTTCTCACTACCTCCGGGAACGGGAAGTTTTCACTCTGAGCCGTCTCACCGTTAGTGCTCTTTGTACCTCCTGCGGTTTTGCCCGTGGGCACGTAGCTCTCCTTGGCCTCGCCGAATTTCGAAGCGCTGCCGAACAATGTAGTACTGGCATTACTCGCCGCAAGGTCGGCGTAGCTCTTGGCCGTGCCCTGCGCTGTGTAACCGCCGGGATACCGGCTGGTGTCGTTGAGGTAGTAATTTTTGTTACTGAAGGTCCCATTAGCATCTCCGCAGATCGTATAAACCTTCGCTGTACCGCATTTGCTCATGTTAACGTAGACATAGCTGTTCTCGACGGTTACATTAGAAGATTCTGTATTTTGTCCATACACGCCGCCGACTACTTTGTTTGTACCGCAATCCTTTATGGTTCCACCGACGTAACAGTTGTTTATAGTTATCTTATAGTTTGCGCTGCCATTATCTCCTCCTCCAACGATGCCGCCGACAGCTGTTGCGTTGTCGTCTTCGCCATCCACTTTGCCTTGAATTGTATTCACTGAAGCGCAATTTGCGATCGTGCCGCCATGGTAGGCATATCCTACAATTCCGCCCACATAGTCCATGCCGGAGATTGTATACCCCGCCACGACACAGTTGGTGACCTTCGTAGCGTTATTACCGCCAGTGAGCCGGCCGATAATTCCACCGACGCCATAAGCGTTATCATCGCTACCTTGCTCGGTCCCGCCGATGATTTTCGCATTCCCGCTGGGTGAGTACATGACGACATTTTTGATCTCGCAGCCTACGCCTCCGGCGGTAGCGAACAATCCGGCGCAGTTTTTAGCATCCTTAGAATCAGTAGCACTTTTATCCGGGCCTATGTTCAACTCAAGGATTCTATACCCTTGCCCGTCGTACTTGCCGGCGAAGCCTAACGCGCCTGTGTAACCCTCATAATCCTTGGCGTTGATGTCGCACATCTGCTTGAAGGTATAACCGCTTGTACCGCTGTCCGGTATCGCGTCCAGCTCAGCAGCCGTGTGGATCTTGAACTCCTTGGATCCGGTTGTGCCCGCGAACTCCTCATACGCGACGCCGCTCATGCCGGGGTTGAAGTAGAGCGTTACACCGCTGTAGTCGACAGGGCCTGTACCTTCGTCTATCTTCACTGTGGCAGTCACGTCGAGCGCGCCAACGAGGTATTTGTTGTCATAGACCGTCGTGTTTGCGCTTGTGCAGATTCCATCCACGCCGGCATCCTTCAGAGCCTTATTGATGGCATTGATCACATTGTCCTTATCGCTGTTAACTATTCCATTCGTCTTGAACCTGTTATCCGGTGTCACCTTCAGCTTGCCCGAACCCATGATCACCGCGTAACCGGACGCCTCGATCATTCCACTGGGCTCAGTTATTACACTAAGCTTTTCGGGAAGCTTCTCGCCCAGCAGGTTCACGCCAACGATCTGGACGGTATAATGTCCGTCAGTATCCTTCATCCAGTACGCGATACCCGCCACGTCGGGCCAGGCGCCGTAGTGGACTGTGACTGTGCCGGTGGTCTCGCCCTTGTCCACGCCGGCCTTGACGTTGACTTTCACCTTCGCGGCAAACGGGTACATATCGCTGCCCCAGCTCGTGAGGCCCTTGACTTTGTTGGTGTCGGCAACGTCATCCACGGGCACGTAGACGTACTTGGCGGTGGTGTCCTTTGCGGTCATCATCTCCTCGAACGTCTTGCCGGTGCCCTGGCTTGTCGTAACCGCGCCGGTCGGGAGGTAGTCTTTCAGGTAGTAGCTGGTGGTAACGGTTGCTTTACTAGAGGAATCACCAACAATTGCGTAGACGTTTCCACTATCCGCGCCGGTGTTCAGGAGGTTCATGTAGGAGTAGCTGTCCTTGATATCAAGGTTGTTGTTGTTGCCCATGCCTCCGGAAATGCCGCCAACGGTGGCAGAAGAAGTAGCTTTCACCACAGACCCGCCGGCGTAGCAGTCAACGATACCACCGTTTTTGCTTGTTTGCCCACGGAACTTACCGGCAATGCCGCCAATGTTGGTTGCGCCGCCGGTCCCGTCAAGCGTGACTATGGCTTGGCAATTCTTGATGTAAGAATCGTTACTGCCAGTGCTTTCGCCAACGATTCCGCCAATAGACTTTCCGCTTCCTCCCGTGATGGTATATCCTGCCACAACACAGCCTTCAATTTGTACTTTCTTATTATTACCGGTTGCCACAATACCCGCAGCGTTACCGACCGTGGACGTGATGACACCCTTGCCGTCCGTGGAATAGAGTATCACGTTCTTGATCACGCAGTTGTCAGTTATGTTGCTGAACAGCGCCGCATCGCCGGAAGTCGGGGTGATGTTAAGGTCAAGGATCCTGTAGCCGTTTCCGTTGAACTTCTTAATGTCGTTGGAAATAGGATTGAAATCCGTTGTCTTGCTTCCGTCAATGTCATGCGTAATGGCAAACTCCGGAATACCTGTTGCGGTTGTTGTAGACCCGAGGTTCTGGAGCTGCTGAATGGTACGAATCTGGAGCGGCATATCTTCTCCGTCTCCGCCCAAGCCATCCTTTCCAATTTTTTCTTCGATTGCGGCGCCAAACGCAGGATAAACCTGAATGCTGTCTCCGGTACTGCTCGTAGCTCCCAAAGTCCAGTAATCAACTGCGTTGGTAGAAGTGCCGCTCGGGAGTGCTTTCACCGTGGCATCACTGAATCCGGGCAGCGCCTGAAGGCCGTTTATGACATTCAGATCGCTCAAGTCAGAAAGATCGGACGGCTTTATCTCAGTGCTACCCCGCTTGAGCGTGATGTCAGCGTCTGTTCCAGCAGTCCAGAACACTCCATACCCACTCGCTTCAATGCTCGCCCGCTCGCCGTTCAAATGGTGGTCGTAGCAGAGGGTGTCCAGGAGCTTCTGGGCGCTGAGCGTGTTGCCGTTAATCTCTCCGCCGTAGGCGTAGTAGTGGTAGGAAGCGACGCCGTTGACGACCTCCTTCTCCCAGTAGAACAGGCCCGCGTACTTCATTTCGGCGGGGAACGCGCCGTAGTGGTAGTTCTTCCCATCCGCACCCGTCGCGAACGCCGCGAAGGGGAACTGGGCGAACTTATCGGTGTCGTTTTTCGCTTCCGCGGCCTTGTTCGTGAGGCCGTTGTCGCGGTCGGTCGCGTTGGGAACCACAAACTCCTCCACGGACACGCTGTTGTCGGTACTGTTCCGGTTCTGAGTGTCGAGCTTGAGCTGCGCCACGGCCACGGCGGTGATGTTCGCGCCGGTGTCTCTGGCCGTCTTGCCCTTCAGGCCGTCACGCCAGTACTCCTGGAGCACGCTGGACGGATCCACGGTGCCGGGGCCGATGCCGTAGATGTGGATGCTGCTGGTAATCGCCGTCATGTCCACGTAGGAGTAGACGTCCTTGTAGGTGACATTGGCACCAGTACCGCCCACCAGGCCGCCGGCGCTGGTGTTGGCGCTGCTGGTGATGGTGCCGCCAGCATAGCTGTTGGTGATGGTCAATGTACCGCCGGAGCCGACGCTGCCCACAAGGCCGCCGGAGTTGTGGCCGTTGAGCTTGTTGGTGGCTTCGCTGTTCTTGATGGTCAGCTCGCCGCCCGTGACCTCGCCCACCAGACCGCCGGCATTGTCGCCCTCACCGATGGTGAACCCGGCGACGATGGTGTTGCTGATGGTCACATTTACACCGCTGGATTTGTTCGCAATTCCACCCTGGCCGGTAAATGTCACGCTATCGTAACCCTCCGGCGCGTAGACGATCACGTTGTGGATGCTCGCGCCGTTCGCCAGTTCATTAAACACCGGCTTGTTGATGTCGAGGATGCGATACTCGCCGCCGTCGTAGTTGCCCTGGAAGCTCGTGATGGAGGTATAGCTGTCGCCAGTCGCAAACACCACGTCATGGGACTGCTTGAAGTGCTCGTCATTGTCGGTCCCAATATTCGCCAGCTGCTGGACAGTGCGGATCTCGTAGGGCTTCGCGGCGCTGCCCAGAGTGGAAGCGGTCATTCCTGCCTTCTTGTACTCCACAGCCCTGGCGTAGGAGGGGTTGACGTAGAAGGTTTCAGAGTTTACTCTCCACTCCTGAACGGCCTTACCTGTCGCCAGCTGATAGACCTCCACCTTCACCTTGTCGCCGCCGAGAAGTTTCTTGACAGCTTCGGCATGGGTAGTTTCCGGAGTCAGACCAGTAGACCCGGTGAACGTAGCCGTCGTATCCGACGACACCACAAAGTACCCGGAATCGGTAATGCGCCCACCGTCGGGGGCGTGGTCGAAGTCGAGCGCGCCGGCCTCCTTCTCCACCACCGGGGTCGTCGGGGCGTCGGAGGTGACGTACCACAGGCGCACC
>CANQSD010000050.1 GCA_947626385.1 uncultured Oscillospiraceae bacterium
CCATGGGGCCGCTGCTGCCGCTCCGATACGCGACCTGGATCTGGCCCGCGAAGCCGCCGGCCGTGCCGTTGGTGGCGTCAGCAACCACGTTGTAGTTGGTGTTGGAGTAGCCGCTGCCCGAGCTCTCAAGGTATCCGCCGGAGTAGCAGTTCTCCACATGGGAGCCCTGGATATGCCCCGCGAACCCGCCGGCCATGCTCTTGCCCTGGACGCGGATGGCGGAGTAGTCCCCGGTCACATTGACGCCCTTGCCAATGAAGCCCGCAAACCCGCCGACCTCGTCACCGGAGAGCTTGTCGCCGGACGCTTTGACGCCCATGGTGTCAAACTTGCTCTTGTTCGTCTCGCTCATGTACACGCCGGAATTGGTGATGGTGACGGAGCGTGTATCGGTGGCGGGCGCGCTGGCATCATACGTGAATGTGCTCCCATCCGCCGAGCCGATCACGCCGCCGACCTTAATGTTGTTGACAGCAGTATTGACCGTGATCTTCGGGTCTATGACCGTGACGTTGGACACGCTTGCGCTGGAGGTACTGCCAGTTACAGCACTCCCTGTGATATTGCCTATTGCGCCTCCGATACTGTCGTACTTCGGTTTCCTGCGCCCTCCATCATTGATAGTGTCATCCAGTGTAATAGTCACACCGTTGATCGTCACATTTTCTATTGTGGAATCCGTAACATTCGCCGCCAGCGCTCCGACATTGACTTTTTTGTCCTGATCGTCTTCGGACATATTTCTGCCGCTTTCGACATGAATATTCTCCATCTTCACGTTTTTGACCTCAGCGTTATCTTGAAGCACTCCGAAGAGGCCAATGCGGTTTGTTTGTGAAGAGTCATTGGAAAGCCAGAGATTGCTGATGGTGTGGTTGAGGCCGTTGTACTTACCGCCCTTCAGCACCGCCGGGACTTGACCGTAGCCAGTCTTAGTGCCAGTAAAGTAATTGTAAATGGTGTTGTCAAATTCATCTTTTTTATCATTACTCCCGTCCTTCTGGGCCTCCCTGTTCTTTGTGTATCCGTCGTAGACCCTGTTCTCCGCGTAATACTCATAGTCCACGTCCATGAGCTGCATGAACTGATATTTGACTATCTTATCCTTCACAAGTCCGGTGTTGCTCTCTCTGGAGAAGCGCGTCATACCCGCAAGGTTCAGCGGCGAACGGATGAGGAGAGTATCTTTAAGATCCTCGTCAAGGTGAAGCTTTGTCGTACCATCTTCAAGGATCTCCACGTAGTTCATCCCATATTTTGTCCGAATCTGCTCATAGTTTATTTTATTCTTTATGCTTATGTCATCCCACAGGTCAACGCCGACATTGATGGCCTCGCACGGGAATTGCGGGTTGAAGATATACGTCTGCCCGTTGATGGTCACTTGCAGATAGAAGTCACGCGACGCCGGCGGCAGAAGCAGACCCTCCGTTGGGATGACATATCCGTACTTCGCGATCAGCTTCGAGGCATCGGTTTCAGTATCTTTGCTATTTCCTGTTGGTATAGAATATGGAGTTCCTGTGCCATTAGGGTCTGCAAAGTTGATCTTGCCTGTGGTCCTGATGTTTGTATCGTGCGAAGGCTGTTCATCATACGGGAATTCAAATCCATCGTCTCCGTAATCATTTCCCGTCTTTTCCTTATACGTTGCCTTATCCTGATTGTTTACATACCGCACAGTGATAGACATCAAGATATCGTCAATACTGGCGTCGCTGACGATCATATAGCCGCTGTCATAGACCTTGCCGTTCACGCGAAGCGTGTTGATAACACGCCCGTCCGTATCATTGCCATTCGGCAACACACCGTAGAAGCCAATGTAGTCAGCTTCGCCTCCAAATTTAGCCTTATCGGCAGATGACAGCTTGAAATCTCTGGGTTCAAATGTATCCACACTAGATTCTTTATCCGGAATGTCTGTTTTTACCGGCTTCGGTTCATCCTTATAAAGTTCATAATAAATCAAGTTGAACCGCATAGGCCAGTCGCCGTGGTGATCCTGAGTGCCAGCCATTATATACGGATAGCTTTTGTCCGTCATAGTTGGATCGTCCAACACATCTACGTCGTAAGGATGCGCCGGTGCCTTCAAATTATATCCATACGCGTGCAGGTTAACGGTAACATCCATGTAATCATAGACTACGCTTGTTGGGTCTTTTTCGCTCAGCACTGCGCCCATGCCGTAGACGTTGTTGTTCTCGTCCTTTGCAGGGTTGAAGCCGTTCCATCTATTATCCTTATCGTAGGCGTTCGGATCGTTAATATCGCCCACAAACTCGCCCGCGATCGTGCCGCTGGCGGAGCAGGTGGAATAGCATACTCCTTCAAATTTCAGGTTATCACGCGCGCCTGTATTGCTGATGTAGCCCGCGAATCCGCCGGCGTAGCCGCTCCTTGCGTATACATTGAAGTCATCACCATTCTCGGTCTCATAAACGCCCTTTACCGTATGTCCGCCGGAATAGGAGTCATTTACTGTCGCGTTCTCCAACAGCCCAATGAATCCGCCAACCTTCTCGTTGCCGGAAACCTTCACCGCAGCAAAGCACGTGTCGATAAGCGTCCCGTCTCCGGCCGCGCCGATAAGACCTCCCACCGCGTCCTCAGCGGAAGCTCCGCTGTTTGTCACAACGAAGTCTTCATAGCTTGTGGTGTAGGCCTCAGTATCAGGGTTCGTGATCTCGTTGCCGGACGTGTCCACCGGCACCACGTACACGCCGCAGTTCTTTATTGTCACAGTGCCGTCAGTGGTGGTGGTATCGGAAGGATTCGACGCGCCAAGGAGCGCACCGAAGCGGACCTGATAATCTGCGGTCGTCAGGCCAGTCGGGAAACCGTCATAGTCAGGATCGGTCGAACCATCATAAGGAGGCGTGGAACGAGAACATGGAGTCTGATTGCTCTCATCGACTGATGTAAGAGCGGGATAATAAACCTCAACACGATATATATATGGAACATTCTCATCCGTATTTCCAAGGTAATATGTTCCACTTGAAGAAACTTTAAATACCGAGAATCGTCCACCTTCACTTGTGTCTTCTTTATTATCTACCGCTGTTAAGCCGTTTCCTCTACTATTTAGCTTACTTAGATAAATCTTGTTGTCCGTTTTATTTTTGCCCCACCATACTTTTATCGTTGCAGGACCCTCTGTTGTGAAAGTAACAGCAGAGCTTTTATAGTTTGTTCCGCCGCCAAAACTTAAATATGTATTTGAAGAATAGACCGTTGAACCGCCAAAACTCCACTCAAGTTTCTTATTATTTGATACGGTCGAATCTCCCGTTTCTTTCCAAATAACTGTGAAGTAACCGTCCGTCCCCCTTTTTTCTTTCTTTGTACCCTTTGTGTAGGTTCCTGCGATTAAATCTCGCCCAATATCCAGCACATACACGCCGGGTACATCTTCTTCAACGTAGCCAGTCACCGTACCCGCATCATTGTCCACTTTCGCGTTGATGAGGGTCACGTTTTGCAGGGTCCCCTCGGTGATGTGGGCGAAGAGGCCGCTTTCGACATAGGCCTTGCTGGCAGCATTGTCATAGAACCGCACCATGCCCGGAATCAGGTTGCGGATCTGGTAATTCTTTCCGTCGTAGCCCTTGCCGGCCAGGGTGATGGGGGTGTGGTTGGCGTCGGCGTTGCTGCCATCGAGAACAGCGGGCTCGGGCATCTTATCCGTAGTGGCGTATTTATTATAATCAATATTCAGCGTCTGGGTGATCTGGGCGGCCTGGATGGCATTGGCAGCGGGGGTGTAGTCCTTGACGTTGCCGGTGTACGTGCCCATATTGCTGCGGATGCCCAGATTGGCAAGCTGGCGCGCGCTGCGGATGACCACGCCGTCGTAGCCGGCACCAGCGCTGCCGGTCAAATCCTTCGAGCCGCCGGTGCCGTCACTGTAGGTGAGGCCAGACTTCTCCCTTATCTTGTCCAGCTCGCCGACCTCAGTCTCGCCGTCGAAGATCTCGCCGGCGAAGGAGAAGTTGACGGTGAACATGCGGCCGGCAAGGCTGACGACCGTGTAGTAGTGGTTTGTGACCACGTTCAGCGCCGGTGCCGGGACTTTGTACTTGTAGTTGTACTCAATGTTGTTGACCTTGAGCGGGCTGCTCGAAATATCCTCCTTCTCCAGGGTATAGCTCTGCCCGCCCACGTTGATGGCGAGCGGTCCCATGTCGGTGGTCGTGAGGAAGATGTAGCCGTCATCCGTGGCGACTGTAGTGCCGGGGGCGGCGCCGGTGATAAGGCCGATATAGCCATTGCCGCTAATCGTCTTGCCGCTGGCATAGTAGCCGGTGGAGGGCGCACTGTTGACGGTGTCGTAGTACAGGCCGGTCGCCTTCACCAGGATCCAGTCGCCGTGGTGGGTGTTCTGGCCGTCAGCGACAGGATAAGGATAGGCTTCCCCATCCATGTTGTAGTGGTCCTTTGTCAAACTGGCGCTCGTATCGATCTCCGGGTCGACCAGGTACGTGCCCTCGTCCCTCGGGGCGACAACCTTATTGTCCGTGGTATTGAAAGCCTTGGCGACGGCGTAGAGCTTGTCGTCCGTGCCGGCGGGTTTGGTGATGGCGCCCGCGCCGGCGAAGAGGCCGATCGTGGACTCGTTGGGGCCGCCCACGGAGGCGGTGGAGTAGTTGGTGCCGGTGAAGGTGACCGTGCCGGTAACGCTGCCCACAAAGCCGCCCACGTTGTTGTTGCCGGAGACGTTGACGGAGCCGGTCTCGTAGGTCTTGGAGGTGCCCACAAAGCCGCCGACGTAGCAGTTGGTGATGGTGGCGGTGCCGGGACTGATCTGTCCAATCAGGCCGCCGACGGGATTATAGGTCGAACCGGTGCCCTGCACCATCACGGCGGCGAAGGAATCCTTGACAGTGGATGTACCGCTGCCACTGGTGAAAATCTGCCCGATGAGGCCGCCGACACCGTTTTCGCCGGAGCCGGTAACGGTGTGCGTGGTGTAATTAGTCGCATTGGACGCATAGATGCCGCAGCTGTCCACGGTGCCGCCGTTGAGCTGGCCGATGAGGCCGCCCACGGCAAGGGCGTTGCCGGTGGTGGCGTTGTCGCCCTTCACATCGACATCGACAAGGAGGACGTGGCTGACGGAGCCTCCGGCGACGGAGCCGAAGAGGCCGGCGTATGTGCCCGAGCTGGTTGTGACGGTGCCGAGGTAAAGGTTGGAAATGGTATTGTCGTGGCCGTAGTAGTTGCCGCTGCTGAGGACGGCGGGGGTGAGGCGGGTGCCGGTCTCCTTGCCGAGAATGTCAGTACCAGCGAGATCCTTGCCCTCGTAGGTGCTAAAGTCCACATTCAGCAGCTGGTCATAGGTCCACTTCTGCGCGGGGTCGCTGATCGTGGCGGTCGTGTGGTTGGTATACGCCTGCATATTGGCAAGCTGACGCGCGGACCTGATCACCACGTCCTTTGCTTCTTGCGTTTTTGTTGTTGAATAGTCATCGAGGTCCGCAACCGACTTGTCGTTATTCTTCCCCGCCGCCTGGGGCTTGGAGAGGGGCACGGTGGGTGCGGTCGCGCTCGCCGCCGCGTATGCCTCAAGGCCGAAGTCGGGGTTGATGTAGAAGGTGTAACCGCCGAGGGTGAGGATGTGGTAATAAGTGGAGTTGATCGTAGCGGTCGAGGTATCGAATTTGTAGATGTAGTAGGTCTGACCGTCGAATTGATAGGTTCCTGGAATCCCACCGAATGTAAAGTTTGTATCCAACTCGAGCGCTGCTTCGGTCCCACTGTCGATTGAGTAATTTGTGGTCAACTGCTGCGGGCTGAGGATGCGGTAGAAGTCGTCAACGACGTAACCGGTTCCCAGGGCCGCCTTGCTCTTCAATGTGTTGAGGGTCACCTCGACCTTATTGGTGGCGTCCACAGACGCGGCGTAAGCGCCGTACTCGGTAGTAGTGCCGATCTGGTACTTCTCAATATACGCCGCCATGGGGAAGGTCACCCAGTCGCCGTGGTGCTCGTCGAGGTTGGTAGCGTAGGGGTACGCGAGGCCGTTGAAGGTGGTATCGTAGTTGTAGGTTTGCGCGTCTGTGAGCGTCCCCCTGGGGATGGCGTTGCCGGTGGTGAGGTAGGATTCGGCCGTGGCTGTGGCCTGATTTCCATCCTTATCAAACGCCGTGCCGGTGGCGTAGAGCTCGCTGCCCGAAGCTGTAGATTTTGTCGCAGTTCCGCTGCCGATGAAGAGGCCCATGGCGGTGCCTTTGCCCACGGAGCAGGTGGAGTAGTTGATGCCGGAGAAGGTGACGGCGGCGCCGGTATCGATCTCGCCGGCGAAGCCGCCAACGGTGGTGCCGGTGACGTTGGGGGCATTCTTGTCGTAAGCGCCGCTCACGGTGTGTCCGCCGGCGTAGCAGCTGGTGACATTGACAGTACCGCTCATCGTGCCCACGAGGCCGCCGGCGGTGGTGCCTCCGGTAACCTGCACGGCGGCGAAGCTGCCGGTAAGCACACTTGTCCCCTCGACCTTGCCCACGAGGCCGCCGACTGTGGTGTCGCCGGTGACGGTGAAGGTGGTGTAGGCGTCGTTGTCATCCGGCACAGTGGTGGAATCCGCGAGTTCGTGATCCACATAGATGCCGCTGTCGCGCACGGTGGCGTTATTGAGCACGCCTACGAGGCCGCCGGTGACAGTCGTGCCGCCCGTGACGGTGACGTTGACGAGGCGCACGCCTTCGATGGTGCTGCTGTTTTCCGCTTTGGCGAAGAGGCCCGTGCCGTCAGTGCCGGCTTTGATATAGAGGTTGCTGATCTGGAAGGTGTTTCCGGTGTATGTGCCGCCGGAGAGAAGCGCGGGGGCCTGGGGGGTCCCGTCCTTACCAGTGTTGAACGTGCCGGTGCTGCCAGTTGCCGCGCCGGTGTATTGGCTGTAATCGATGTCCAGGAACTGGTGATAGCTCCAGCCTGTGGCGGCGCTGCCAGCCGCGTTGGTATACGTCGCCAAATTGGCAAGCTGACGCGCGGTGCGGATGACCACACCGTTGTCATCGACATTTTTAGTCCCACTTTCACCGCCATCGACCTTGTCCTTTTTCTTGGGCGTAGCAGGATCGAACCCATCTTGCTTCTCAAAGACCTCGCAGGCGAAGCCGGGGTTGTAGTAGAATTTGTCGCTGTTGACGGTGATCTCTGTGTAATAGTCAGTGGGCGCGGATGTGGTGGGATTGATCACATAGAGATCGTATGCAGCGCCGTTTACATCGATATTCCTTATTGTAGCAGCAAAGGTAATTGCTGCACCAGCATTGTCCGTAACCATGGGCTCGGACGTGTCGGCGCTGCCCTCCCGCTTGACGATGACGCCGTAGCCGTCGGCCATGGCGTAGTTTTTGTCGATGGGATCAACCTTCGGATTGAGGAGGGTGTTGATAAGGGTACTCAAGCCAGAGCCGGGGTCAAGCTGGCTACCGTAGACGCCATAGCGAGCCTTACCGGTCGCATCGTTTTCATACCTCTCCCAGTACGCCAGCGCGAAGGTGGCAGCGTCCTCCTCCAGCCAGTCGCCGTAGTGGGGCTGGACGGTGCCGAGGAGGGTGCCATTGAGCATGGGGTAGGGGTATGCCTCCAGATCCTCCGTTTCGGTGAGGAGCTTATAGGCGTGGGTATTTGCCGTTGTACCCGTTGTAGTGCTCCAATTGCCGGAACTTGTGACCTTTGCAGTCAATTCGGCGGTGGTGACAGCGGTGCCGCAATCGATAAACTTATTCGTGTCATTAAAATCATTATAACCATACCTAACGCCATTCTGCTTGACGTAGAAGTTATTATTTGTGCCGTAATCCTGTGCATACGTACCATAAATCGTGCCAACTGTTGAGTATACACCAGGGACCACCCAGTCATCTTTCTTCGGTAAACCATCAGCATTTATGTATCTAATGGTTGCATAGCAATTATTTACAGTCAAGGACGTGACAGTGGTATTGTCATAATGGAACAGTCCTGCTCCCTTAAATCCCTTTGTATAGCCGTTCATGATTTCGCCGGCGGCATAGCAGTTGGAAACGGTTATTTCGTTACCTGCCGCATATCCGATCAGGCCGCCAACCTCGCGGTTGCCGTAGGTGAAGCCGGCGGAGTAAGAGTTGTTGATTTCTACAGTACCGTTGGCAACACCAATCAAACCTCCAGAATACTTCGCGCCGATGTTGATGACGGAGGCAGAACTGTTGTCTATTTTGATATTTCCGCTTTGAACAAAGCCAACCATTCCGCCGGAAATTGACCCTTTGACAGGCGCGCCGATATGCGGAAGGCCCATAAGGCGCTTCGCATACAACTTATCTGCCGTTAAGGGGTCAGAAACCACATTGCCAGAACCATCGTAAAGAATAAAGCCGTTCATGTTAAACGGGCCGGAGACTTTTTTTGCTGGATCTGTTATTGTGTCATTATACTCACCATACGTAACCTTGTCGAGCAAATACCCCACACCAATAGGGTCGTCGCCCTCTCTGTAGTCGTTATACACATGGCAATTTGAGATAGTCAATTTGTCTGCGGAGTTACTCATCCTTACCCAACCCACAAGGGCCCCGGCATACATGGTCGCATCGTTTCCATCCGGGTCCTTCCACGTGTTCGGATCAGTGACATCAGTAGCATCTTTATCGAGATGCACATGCGGGTTAATAATATTGATATTTGCGTAGGTCCCAGCTTTGGCAATGCAGGAAAACAGACCGCCATACTTGTAGCGGCTTGTGTCCATGTTGCGAATTTCATGATTTCCCCCGTCGTAACCCGTCAGATTGTTGTTGTTGATGGGATGGAGGGACATATACGGGTCTTCATCAGTCGGATCAGCGTTAGGATAAATGCTGGCCCAATAATAGACATCATTTTCCGGCTTGCTTGTACCATCAGGGTTCGAGGCATTGAAGTTGATGTCCTTTGTCTGAACAGCCTTGGTAATCTTATCGTTGTCCTTGACACCAGAACAGAACTCACCCGTACTGGACGAAGTTCCGCTGTCGTGGAGGTTCTGGAGATGCCGACCGTAGGCGATGCTGGCGGTTTTATTGCCCATGGAATCCACTTCTACCTTCTCAAAGAGGCTGTTTCCGGTAACGACCAGCGTGGAAGGTGTGAGGGATTTGCCGTCAATTTCGCCTGTGTAGGACATTTTGACGGTGAGGGTAATGTCGTCGCCAGGGGTTGGAAGGGTGTCTGTTGATTCAAACTTTTTAACCCACGACTTATACTTCATGCCGACAGTCCAATCAGCATCAGTGTCTGCTTTAGGATCGTCAGTATATTCTGACGTCTTTAACGTATCGAGAACGACAGTGCCGGTTTTTTCATAATAAAGATATGCATCTTCTACCAAGGCAATTTGCTTGCCGTCCTTGTCATTGATAAAGACATCAAAACGAACATTTGCGTTAGCAAAACCTGTCGCCTTGCCAAGCTCATCCGGCACACCGATCACAAGCCGCAGCTCTTCGGCGTTGATGAGCTGGACGGTGGGATAGGGGAGCTGGGAGAACTGGAGGCGGTCGATCTGGTCGCCGCCGTAGAAGCCGACCATGACGTTGTCCTTGAGACGGCTCTGCTTATCCTGATATTTGGTGATGCCATGCGTGTTATACTCAAACCCGTCCTTCTCCCAATACCAGACGCCGTAGACGGCGCCGCTTTCGGTGTCGAACTCGATGACATAGTTGTACTTATGGAAGTGGGTGTCGACAGATCCGCCGGGGAGGATCTTACGTAAACCTTCGGTGGGATTGGGCGTCGTGGGCGCGGCCGCGGTGGAGACGGCGCCGGCCTGGTACTCCACATAACGCAGCTCGGGGTGCGCAACCGCAGGGTCGAGACGATTGGAATTAGTAATTTTCACGCCGATGCTGTCAAGCTTATCCCCGCTGTTGGAAAGGGCGGTGAGCTGGTTCTGGGCGGCGAGGAAGATGGTCCGGGCGTCGTCGTCGAGCTCGGTGATCTTCAATTCTCTGTAATATGAGAGCACATTGGGGATCGCGACGGCCAAAAGGATAGCGATAATGGCCACGACGATCAGGAGCTCCGCTAACGAGAAGCCCCTTCTTTCCTTGATTCGTTTCAAAACTCTCATATCGCACCTCGCAAATTGTCCCAAAGCGGTGGTTACCATAAGAATTTTAGGTTACCATAACGCCGCAAGTTACCATAATTCCGCAACCTGCGGGTCGTGAAGCTTTTGCCGAATTTGTAAGCCTCTGGAAGCGCACCGATGGGCCGACGGTTTCGTCGGCCCCAAATATTGGCTATTCTCTCCCTGTTTCTCCCATGTTTTCGCGCTTCAAAAATCGGTGTTATGTAAAGTTTACATAAAATTGGTTACCATAACTCTGCTTTGAGTTACCATAACATCCCCGGTTTTCAGCCCGCCTTGTACTCGTAGAAGGTGACGGTGCCGGAGATGCGCAGGGCGCCGGACTCGATGCTCCCCTCCACGGGGCTGACGGTGAGGGAATCCAAGAGGCACCGGTAGCCGCTGCCCACGGTGAGGTCGGTGAGGACCTGGCGGGCCTTGGCGTAGCTGTCGGCGTTGAAGGAGAAGCGCACGGTGCGCTCCACGATGCCGTCCGCCTCACGCTCGTCGTCAAAGTTCAGGACCTGGCTGGTGCCGGCGAAGATCTTGTCGAAGTAGAGAAGCAGTGTCTCCCGGTTGCTGTACGCGGGCATGACGGTGATCTCGTCCTCGGGCATGGCGAAGATCTCCTCGAGCTCCGCCTTCATGTCGTTGTAGGTCTGGAGGCGCGTGTCGGCCACGGCCTGGGCAACCAGCAGGTCATCCCTCTCCAGCGCGATCTCGTCGAGGCGGTTGGTGATGGGATAGTGGACCACGTAGAAGTAGAGGCCCACCAGGAGTATCAGGACCAGGACCAGCAGCAGGATCTTCTCACGGTTGGAAAGCCTGTGGGTCATGACGCTCTGCCTCATTGTGCCTCTCCCCCTTCCTGGACGGTGGTGGCGTCCACCAGATAGATGGTCATGGACGCGGTGCCGATGCCCTGTTCCTCGCCCTCGTTGGTGACGGGCACGTAAACGCGCTCCACCAGGGGCTCGGCCTCCAGCATGACGATGAGGTGGCTGACCTGGTTGAGGTCAAGGTCGGCCAGGCTCAGCGTGACGGTGGCGCCGGAGACGGACATGCTCGTGACGTTGCACACGGGGAAGATCTGCCGCTCCAGGATGTCCAGAACGTCCAGCCGGTCCACGATGGTCTTGTCGTAGCCGGTGTAGTTGTAGCGGTTGTACTGCTCCCGGACCGCGTCGTAGTCGGCGTAAGCCTCACGCGTCTCGTCCAGATGCGCCTTCATGGCCGCCAGGTCCGCCTCGGCCTTTTCCAGCTTGTCGAACCGGTCCATGACGGCGAATTTGGCGAAGACGCCGGCCAGGATCAGCACCACCAGCACGCCCACCACGGCCTTTCGCCAGTCGATGGTGGATTTTTCCTTGAACGCCAGGTTCAGCGTGCGCTTCACCGGCGCGGTCTGCTTCTTCCCCTTCGCGGGCTTTTCCTTTACGGGCTCCGTCACGGCGGGCGCCGTTTCGGGCGCTCTCTCGATCGTCTGTTGGGCCACGATCCTCGCCCCCTTTCACTGGATAGCCGCGCCGACGGCGGCGGCTGCCACGGCGGCCTCGGTGGAGGACTCGCCCTCCAGCTGCGGCCAGCACTCGTTGATGCCCTCCACGGGGATGGACAGCTGCGACTGGAGCGTATCCACCAGCGCCCACAGGCGCGTGCCGCCGCCGCACAGGTGCAGATGCTCCACTTCCCCGCCGCCGGAGTTGAAGCGGTAGAAGTTCACGGCCTTGGTGACCTCCACCGCGATGGAATTGTAGATGTCGATGCACTGGGGAAGCCTGGTGCAGCCGTTGTAATCGGACTGGAGATAGGAGGACGCCACGTGCTCGTCCACGCTGAAGTGGTCCGCCACGGCGCGGTCCAGGGCCTCCAGGCCGAAATCCAGGGCGCGGATGTTCTCGAACCGGTCGCCCTCGAAGATGTAGAACTTCACGGAGCTGTGGCCCAGGTCCAGGAGACAGTGTCCGTGGTCCGTCAAGCCGCCGGCGCGCATGAGGTTGATGTACGCCAGCTCCTCGGGCATGGCCGTCTCCAGCTTGAACCCGGCCTGCTTGAACATGGCCTCCAGGTCCAGCATCAGGTCGCGCCGCACGGCCGCGGCCATCAGGTCCAGCTCCCTGGGCTTGCCGTCCTCGCCGGTGACGGTGTTCACCACCGCGTAGTCGTAATAGTAGTCCTCCTTGTCGCCGGCGATGAAATCCCGGAACTCGTAGGGCAGATTGAACGCCAGCTGCTCGGCGGACATATACGCCGTGGTGAGCCGCCGGCAGTAGCACTGTGACGCCGGCAGGACCAGCGCGGCCTTTTTGACATGGAGCTTCTGTTCCCGGCGCAGCGTCCGGAGAAAGTCGCTCATCGCCTCAAGGGACAAAATCTGCCCCTCCCGAACCAGCCCCTCCGGCGTATGCTCGTTGACGACGCGCAAGCTCTTGCCGTCGTTCACCGCCACATGCACCGTCCGCGCGCCGATGTCGAAGCCTACCGTTTTGTTGGACATAGTTGAAACTCCTTTCAGGAGAATGAGACCCTTCCGGCGCTTCGCGCCACCTCCCCCAAGGGGGAGGTTTTACCCTTCCGCCTCGCTTCGCTCGGCACCTCCCCCAAGGGGGAGGTTTTTACCCTTCCGCCTCGCTTCGCTCGGCACCTCCCCCAAGGGGGAGGTTAAACGCCCCCCGGAAGGCGGGCTTAAGCTCCCCCGTGGGGGAGCTGGCGCGCAGCGCCTGAGGGGTTAGCTCCCCCGTGGGGGAGCTGGCACGGCCGCAGGCCGTGACTGAGGGGTGGAACTCATCTGTTCCTCAATGATATGATTTATATAATCACACACTTCAGGGAAATGCTGGTGAATAGCGTTGTTGGGGATTCGGATGACCCGGAGGCCAATACCGGTAAGATATTTGTCCCTGGCCTCATCCTTCTGGAGGCCCTTGTCCTCATAATGCTGTCCTCCATCGACTTCTATGGCCAGACGGGCCTGAAGCGAGAAGAAATCGACAATATACAAATCATCTATCGGACGCTGTCGGTAGAACTTTACAGGATGTTTGGCAAGGAACTGATACCACAGGGTTTTCTCCTCCGGCGTCATGTTCTTGCGCAGCTCACGCGCCCGTTCAGTAAGGGAACTGCCGTAATGAAAACGCTGGTTCATAAGACACCACCCTTCCACCCTTCCGCCTCGCTGCGCTCGGCACCTCCCCCAAGGGGGAGGTTTTTACCCTTCCGGCGCTGCGCGCCACCTCCCCCAAGGGGGAGGTTATAAGCTCCCCCCCCCCTGGGGGAGCTGGCACGGCCAGAGGCCGTGACTGAGGGGCTAAGCTCCCCCCTGGGGGAGCTGTCGAGCGCAGCGAGACTGAGGGGTTGCGTGCGGCGGCGGGGGCGGGTGGGTGGGGAATTTAAATCTGCGGCGAAGCCGCAAACCTTTCCCCGCCGCCGGGGGTGCTCAGAACAACCCCACATACCATTCTATGACCCCATCCTCCCACATCACCACGATCCACGTTGCGGCGGCGAGGGCTGGGCCGAAGGGGAAGGGGTGGTCCTTCGATTTTGAGCATACCGCAAAAACGAGGCCAAGTAAACAGGAAAGTATCACCATCAGCAGCGTGCCCCAGGGGCCTAAGTAGAGGGCCGCGAGGGCGAGGAGCTTGATGTCGCCGCCGCCGAGAGTTTCCTTCTTCAGGATCCGGTCCATGAGGAGGGAGATGAGCAGGAGGGCGGCGCCGGCGATGAGGGCGGTGAGGGCGCCGTGGAGGGCGCGGGAGCGCCAGTCGGCGTGGGTGGGGAGGAACGCGCACCAGCTCACGAGGGCCGCCAGCATGGGCGCGCCGGGGAGGAGCATGGTGTCGTAGTCGATGAACGAGAGGAGCATGAGGCACGCGGTGAGGATGCAGACCTCCGCCGTATAGGCGGTGAGGCCGAAGCGGAGGAACGTCCCGGCGAAGAGGGCCGCGCCCAGAAGCTCCGTCAGCGGGTAGCGGACGGAGATGCGCTCATGACAGCTCCGGCACCTGCCCCGCAGGAAGAGCCAGCTGAACACCGGCACCAGCTCCAGCGGCCCGAGGGTGTGCCCGCACTTGGGGCAGGCCGACCGCCCGCGCGGGTACCGCTCCCCTCGGGCGTAGCGCATGGCCCAGCAGTTGAGGAAGGACCCCATCACCGCGCCGGTGAGGGCGAAGATGAAGGTGAGGTAGATTTTTAAGCCTGTTGTTATCATAACCCTTCCGCCTCGCTTCGCTCGGCACCTCCCCCAAGGGGGAGGTTTTTACCCTTCCGGCGCTACGCGCCACCTCCCCCAGGGGGGAGGTTAAGCTCCCCCTTGGGGGAGCTGGCACGGCCGCAGGCCGTGACTGAGGGGTAGGCTCCCTTTCGTAAAGGGAGCTGTCGCGAAGCGACTGAGGGATCGAGGGTTGGATGTTAGAGCTCTATCGTCCTACCCTCGCTACCCCCCTGCCCCCCTCCTACGAGGAGGGGGCCCTAAGTCGGGGGTACGTCCCGTTCTTTCGGGGGCCTTCCGTAGCGCGTAGGCTCCCCTTCGTAAGGGGAGCTGTCGCGTAGCGACTGAGGGATCGAGGGTTGGATGTTAGAGCTCTATCGTCCTACCCTCGCTGCCCCCCTGCCCCCCTCCTACGAGGAGGGGGCCCTAAGACTGGGGATCTGTACCAGGGTCCGCGTGCGGAGGGCCTTCCGAAGAAAGCCCCCCGCCCCCGGGCCCGGGGGCCCCACCGCAACCCACCGGTGGGGGAAATAGAAGCTACCAGAAGCTAATTATTAATCGAGACTATTGATTGCAATTGCAACGTGAAAGGCATCGCCCTGCTTGTATTGCGAAACAAAGTCATCCAAGCTAGACCCATTTACCAAGGATCCACTCGAAGTAACAGTCCCATCAGTATAGCCAGTAAACGGGCTCGAAGCGTTAGAATATCTAGGCCCACCGCTAACCTCACTATTGCACGGAGCGATTTTTATCGAACTCTCCACAATATCTCCATTGCCATCGATTTTAGCTGTAGCAATCCACCCTTTAACCTCAGGCTTCTGTAAGCTCCCGGCATCATCTGCTAAAATCCTATTAACGGCAACAGGTTTCAACGCACGAGCGGCGGAGTTCAGAACAGCCTTCTTAGCTTTATCGAGCTGACCAACAAAGACAGGAATAGCCACAGCGACAAGGATCGCAATGATCGCGACGACGATCAGCAGCTCGGCGAGGGTGAAGCCCTTTTTGTTGAGCTTCTTTGCGAAGAACATTGTCATTTGATATCCTCCTTACGGTATTTAGTTTGGTGTGTTCTGTGAACAGGGGTTGCGATCCAC
>CANQSD010000051.1 GCA_947626385.1 uncultured Oscillospiraceae bacterium
GCCCTCCGGCGTGAGGGCGTGGCCAACGTCCTGACGGTCTACCGCGGCTGGCAGAAGGGCGGCCTTTACGACCTGCCCATCACCGACTACAAGGTCGACAGCAGCGTCGGCGGGACCAAGGCCCTGACCAAGCTCATTCTCGAGGAGGCCGAGCAGGGGAACACCATTTACCTCTACAACGACGCCCTGACGGTGAACGCCACCACCAACTCCTCCACCTACAACGTGATGAAGATGGTGAACAAGCGGACCTTCGAGAAGGAGGTCAACGGCCAGGTCTACAAGACCTTCTACTACCTGATGCCTGACAAGGCCGGACTCAATATGGCCGAGCTCGCCGGGCAGATGAGCGATGAGGGCCTCAAGAACATGGCCCTGGCGGGCGTCACCGAGAAGCTCTTCTCCTTCAGCTACAAGGGCAACTACTACGCCCGGACTGACACCATGGATATGTTCCTGGACGGCATGAACGAGATCGACGAGGACATGAACCTCGTCCTCGAGACACCCAATATGTATATGTGGAAGTACGCCGACGCCATGTTGGATATGCCCCTTGGCTCCTCCGACTACCTCTACATCGACGAGGAGATCCCCTTCCTCAGCATGGTGCTGAAGGGCATCGTCCCCATGTACTCCGAGTACGTGAACTTTGAGGCCAACAAGACCGAGAACTTCCTCCAGATGGTGGAATCGGGCATCTACCCGTCCTTCTACGTCACCGGTGAGGACTCCTCCAAGCTCATTTACACCAACTCCTCGAACCTCTACTCCCTGGAGTTCGGCAGCTACACCTCCACCATCGCCCAGTATGACCGGGACCTCCGGGCCGTCGCCGAGAAGGTGGGGACCGCCTGCATCGTGAACCATGAGCGGCTTGAAAACGGCCTTGTCAAGGTCACATACGACAACGGCGTGACGATCTACGTAAACTACACCGAGACGGCCCTGTCCGCCGACGGCGTGACAGTGGACGCCCTGTCCTATAAGGTAGGTGAGTGACGATGGAGGAAACGAAAAAAATGACCCGCGCGGACAAAAAGGCGCTCAAGGAGAGAATGAAGCACCTCAAGTCCGGCAAGCTGGAGAAACGGGACGCCCGGGTGGGCTACATCTTCATGATCCCCTGGTTCATCGGCGTCGCCGCGTTTCTGGCATACCCCCTCATTAACTCCTTCTGGTACGCCTTGAACCAGATCCAGATCACCCCCATGGGCCGTGACTTCACGTTCTACGGCATCAAGAACTTCACGGACATCCTTCTTCAGGACCCCGACTTCATCGTGGAGCTGGTGGACTACCTGACCAGCACCATCCTGTCGGTGCCCATCATCGTGGTATTCGCCCTGATCATCGCCATGATGCTGAACATGAAGATCAAGGGAAAGGGCTTCTTCCGGGTCGTCTTCTTCCTGCCGGTCATCATCGTCAGCGGCCCGATCCTGGGACAGCTGAACGCCGAGGGCGCGGGCTCCATCTCCGCCATCGACATGACGGCCCTGACGAACACCATCAGCAGCGTCCTGCCGTCCATGCTGGCGGAGCCCATCTCCGACCTCTTCAACAACATGATCATGACGCTGTGGTATTCCGGCGTGCAGATCCTGATCTTCCTCTCAGGTCTTCAAAAGATCGACAAATCCATGTACGAGGCCGCCAAGATCGACGGCGGCTCCGGGTGGGAGTGCTTCTGGAAGATCACCCTGCCGAACCTGAAGTCCATGATCCTGCTGAACGTGGTCTACACCGTAGTCTTCACCTCCAACAACGACCAGAACCCCATCATCGGGCTTATCGAGAGCTCCATGTTCTCCGGCGCCCCGGGCCGAGGCTACGGTTACGCCTCCGCCATGGCATGGCTCTACACCGTCGTTGTGATCCTCCTCGTCGGCCTGTTCGCGCTCCTGCTCATGACCCGCAAGGATGCCTATGAGAAGCAGGTCAAGCGCGCGAAGAAGGCCATCAAGAAGGACGCCCGCAACCGCAAGAAGATAGAAAGGAGGAACCGTCGCAGTGCAAAACGTATTGAGCGTCAAAGAGCGCAGGGTAAGATCACCTCGCGCACCACGAGCCGCGAGGACTACTAATCTCAATAAGAAGCCCTGGTACAAGAACATCACCAAGGACAAGGTACGCCGCTTCCTCATGGGCACCAAGGACAAGGAGGGCTTTTTGAAGCAGTTCCTGGTCTACGCCCTGCTCATCTGCATCGGGTTCATCTACGTCTATCCGTTGCTGCACATGATCTCCACCAGCTTCATGAACCTGGATGACCTTCTGGACTCCTCCATCAAGTGGCTGCCCAGCTCCCTGAACTTCTCCAACTACAAGCAGGCCGCCTCCAGCATGAACTTCTGGACATCCTTGCTCCAGAGCATCATCATCGCCGGCGTCCCGACCATTTGCAACCTGGTCAGCTGCTCCATCGTGGGCTACGGCCTGGCGCGGTTCAACTTCAGGGGCAAGTCCATCTGCATGGGCATCATCATCCTGACCTTCGTGCTCCCCAGCCAGGTCACCATGATCCCCACCTACGTGCTCTACTCCAACATGGGCCTCCTGAACACGCTGTGGGCCTTCATCCTCCCGTCCATCGTGGCGCAGGGCATCAACGCCCCAATCTTCATCCTCATCTTCTGGCAGTTCTTCCGCCAGATCCCCAAGGTGCTGAATGAGGCGGCCAAGATCGACGGCGCGGGCTACTTCGAGTCCTTCTACAAGATCGCCATCCCCAGCGGCAAGCCCGCGTTCATCACGGTGGGCCTGTTCTCCTTCGTCTGGTACTGGAACGAGGCGTATCTGACGAACCTCTACGTCCACGGCGTCTACGGGGACTCCTCCTGGACGACCCTGGTCATCCAGCTCCAGAACTTCGCTTCCAACTACAGCAACTATCAGCAGACCGCCGGCGCCTCCGGCGGCGGAGTGGCCACCCTCAACGAGTCCATCAACATGGCCGGCACGATGCTCTCCATCATCCCCCTCCTGCTTTTGTACTTCGTGCTCCAGAAGCAGTTCGTTGAGTCCATCGACCGCACCGGTATCACCGGCGAATAAGAATCACCCCCTCCTCCCAAAAGGGGGAGGGGAGCGGAAACCCGTATTGACCGGGCCCATCACCCGTCAAAATAAAAACACATTGGAGGTAAACATGAAGAAGAAGATATTGGCACTTTGTCTCGCGGCTCTGATGCTCGTCGGCACCCTCGCCGGCTGCAAGGGCGGCGAAGAAGGCGGCAACTACGTCGGAGCCGACGAGTGCGGTGAGTATGAGCTCGTCACCATCGATGGCTACGACCACCAGTTCAAAAAGTACAAGAACATGACCACGGAGAACATCACCCTTCGCTACTTCAACTTCGACAGCGACGTCATGACCCAGGAGCTGGCGAAGATCTTCAATAAGATCTATCCCAACATCAAGGTCGAGACTACCTTTGAGGCTGTCGATACCTACAACACCACCCTCGGGACTCTCATCAACAACAGGCAGACCCCGGACGTGGTCATGACCTCCGACGCCGACTACGCCCTGTCCAACAGGATCTTCATGGACATCGCAAAATATTGGGACTCCGACGATGAGACGCCGCTCCTGGCCGCCACCATCAACGAGGCCAAGATCGGCTGCTACGGCCTGGAGGGCCACCGTTATGCCGTCCCCATGAAGTTCTTCCCCACCGCCGTTGCCGTTGACCGCAACGTGCTCAAAAAGCTCTCCATCGACATCCCCGACCAGAACTGGAAATGGTCCGACATGATCGACATCATCAAGAAGGGCACCGCCCCCGCCTCCATTGACGGCCTCCAGTATTTCGGCCTCTTTGCCTACACCCGTCTTGACTCCCTCTACGGCATCGCCGCCGGCGGCGACATCATCGGCGAGTTCGGCTTCGACGGCAAGGACTTCGACCTCTCCGCCTGGGCCGTGGGCGAGCAGGAGTACGGCGACCTGCGCGTCGCCAAGTACGTCGCCCCTGACCGCGGCACCCTGGCCAACGAGGAGTGGCTGGGCGACCCCGACAGCTGGTCCGGCACCTCCGGCCACGTGGCCATCTTCACCGAGCCCTTCTGGACCTATCAGAACATCTGGCTGGCTGAGAACGAGGACGGCCAGACCCAGATGGAGCAGTACAACCTGGACATCGTCCCCTACGTCATCCCCTCCGTCTCCGGCGGGGAGGGTCTCCACAACACCATCGCCACCATGGACTTCGGCGGCGTCTCCAGCGCCACCCATTACCCCCGCGAGGCCTATGAGCTTCTGAAGTTCATGACCTTCGGCATCGACGGCTGGTATGCCCGTATCGCCATTTACAACGACGAGAGCATCGTCACCGCCTCCGGCACCCCGCTTCGCACCGACAATATGCCCGCGCCTCTCACCACCGACCAGGGCGTCTGGGACGCTTACATCGATATGTTCTGCAAGGGCATGGACGACGAGCACAAGGAGCATTGGGCGGACTTCTTCGCCTCCGCCATGAGGCCCATCCCCTACGGCTGGGTCTCCATCGCCGGCTACCACACCGCCTGCGACCAGTACTTCAACGACATCGACATCCACACCCTGGTTGACCAGGGCACGGCTCAGGCCGCCGACTACGTGGACGAGGCCACCCGCAAGTTCAACTATTACCACGCCGAGGCCATGGTCAACTACTTCGGGCCCAGCGGCTACAACGTCCTCTCCCAGGAGGAGATCGACGAGTACACCCAGATGATGAGCGCGAACTCCTGAGCGCCTCCGATTTCCCTCCCTCCCCCTGAAAAGGGGAGGGGAGGCTGAAGAAAGGCAGTTCACATGAAAAAAGCACTCGCGCTCCTGTTGGTGCTTCTGCTGGTCCTCTCCCTGGCCGCCTGCGGCGAGTCCGAAGGGGGCTCCAGGGACCGTGACGATGACGACGAGTCCACCAAGGGCAGCCACAGCGGCTCCGCCTGGGAAGGCTTCTTCGACAAGACGGACGACGACGACCGGGACGACGATGACGACGACGGGCACGATCTGCCCCCCACCGTCTACGTGGGCGCCGATGAGTGCGGCGACTACGACCTCGTCAGTGTCCCCGGTTACGACCACCAGTTCAAGAAATACGCCAACATGACGCGCCTGCCCATCACCCTGCGGTACGCCACCTACGACGACGAGACGCTCGTTCGCGAGCTGGCCGATGTCTTCATGGAGATCTACCCCAACATCACGGTGGAGGTCACCCAGGCCGACGGCTCGGAATACGACGATTTTTTGAGCCAGCTGTTCCGCAACGGCCAGACCCCGGACGCGTTCATGTACATCGACGCTGACTACGTCCTGAGCAATCATTTGCTCCTGGATGTCTCCGGCTACTGGAACACCGACGAGGAGACGAAGGACCTCATGTCCACCGTCAACGACATGGGCCTTGGGACCTTCAACCTCCAGGGCGGCCAGCGCTACGGCGTGCCGGTCAACCTCTATCCCCAGCCTGTTTTCCTGGACCGGAAAGCCTTAAAGACGCTCAACATCCCCATCCCCGCCTATGACTGGACGTGGGATGAAATGATCAACATCATCAAGGCGGGCACCAATCCCGCGTACCTTGACGGCATGTGGTATTATGGCATCTACGGCTATACCCGCCTCGCTCCCCTTTACGCCATCGCCGTCGGGAGCGACGCCGTCGGCAGCTTCGGCTTTGACGGATTCGACTATGATCTCTCCGCCTGGGCCATAGGCGAGCAGGAGTACGGCGACCTGCGGGTGGGCGGCTATACCGCGCCCGACCTTGGGACCGTGAAAAATGAGGATTGGATGGGCGACCCTGATCTATGGTGCGGCCTTTCCGGCCACGTGGCCCTCTTCACCGAGCCCTTCTATATCTATCAGAACATCTGGCTTCTCGACAACGGCGTGGGCGGAACTCTGATGGAGTCCGGCAACCTGGACATCGTCCCCTACGTCGTCCCCGCCGTCAGCGCCGAGGACGCGCGGCGCGTCCACAACACCCCCGCCATCATGGATTTCGGCGGCGTCAGCTCCTCCACCCAGTACCCCCGGGAGGCATATGAGCTTTTGAAGTTCATGTCCTTCGGCTTGGACGGCTGGACCGTCCGGTGCGGCCTCTACGAGGACACATCCGTCACCGACGGGGGCACCCCCCTGCGCCAGTGCGCGATGCCCGTACCGCTGACCAAGGACCAGGACATCTGGGACGCCTACGTCAGGATGTTCTGCGAGGGCATGGACCAGGAGCACACCCAGCTTTGGCGGGATTACTTCGCCGCCTGCGTACAGCCAATCCCCTTCGAGGGTGTATCCACCATCGCCGGATACACCGCCTTTATGGATGAATGGTTTGACCCCGTCGGCATCGACACCATGGTGGACGCCGGCTTCGCCCGTGCGGCCGACTATGTGGACGAGGCCACACGGGAGGCCAACTGGCACCACGCCAGCGCGATGCTCGATTACTTTGGCCCCGACGGCTATGACGTCCTCACGGCCGAAGAGATCGACAGCTATTCATGGCTTTACAGAAACAACGAGTGACGCCACTCCAATGACCATCTCCCGGCCCCGTGAAAGGGGAGGGGAGAAACCAACCAGTATTTGTCCGCTTCGCGGATGAAATAGAAAGGAGACCTTAATTTTATGAAGAAGTTTTTAGCCATTCTCCTGGCCCTCGTCATGGTCCTGGCCCTTGCGGCCTGCGGCGGCGACGGCGAAGGCGAGGGGACCAACCCCGCTTCCGGCAGCGGCACCAGCACGCCCAGCAGCGGCACCAGCGAGCCCACCACCAGCGAGCCTGAAGAGACTGAGCCCCCCAAGCCCGCCGACGCCGAGCCCCTGCCCGCCGAGGCCCTGAACCACTGGGACTTCGAGTCCGCTGACGGCCTCACCCCCGTGCACCAGATCCCCAAGCCCGCGGACAGCGAGCTCTCCGGCATTACTTATGATATCGCCGAGTCCAAGCACGAGCTCCAGTTCGCCGACGGCGCCGTGGGCAAGGCCCTGTATCTGGACGGCAAGTACGGCGTCAGCCTGGATATGAAGGCCCCCACCGATGACAGCTACACCATCGCCTTCTGGTACAACGGCGACCGGTTCATCACCCTTGGGCCTATCGTCCAGATGGGCCGCAACATCGGTATGTCCGATAATGCCGACCCCGCCTCCGCTGTCACCTGGTACAACATCTGCCAGAGCACCTGGGGCGCTGACGGCGCCGCCCTCACTCCCACCATTTGGAACCGCAACTCCTCCATCGGCACTGAGATCGCGGCTGCCGGCGTGTGGCCCTGGGTCGGCCCCGACACCGTTTACGGCAAGAAGGAATGGGCCCATGTGGCCGTCGTTGTTGACGGCGTGCGTTACACCGCCGACGACGGCATGGAGCGTATCGGCTGCAAGCTCTACGTCAACGGCGTCCTCATGTTCGACGCCAACTCCGAGAACCTCTTCTATCAGGGCGTTGCCCCCGAGATCTTCCAGCATCTCGACACCGCCGTCCGCGGCCTCGAGGCTTACATCGGCATCAACTACTGGGATGCCTGCTACAAGGGATTCATTGACGACCTCTATGTCTATGACGAGGCCCTGACTCCCGGCCAGGTCACCACCCTTTATCAGCTGGGCGATCCCTCCGTCGCCTCCACCGCCCCCGAGTACACCGGCCCCACCGATGACGACGAGGGCAGCGCTCCCGAGCCCGCGACGCCCATCGATCCCGCGACCCTGACCGCCGCCCCCGTGGACGCCAACGCCCTTGATGTCATGGGCACGCCCGACCGCGTGTGCGCCTGGCTCTCCGACAACACCGGTTCCTATGAGGTCCCTGTCGGCAAGACCGTGACCTTCAAGTTCAACAACTACTCCAACGGCGTGGCTAACTGGAACAACCTGTCCCTGGCCTTCTGCGACAAGGAGTTTGCCACCGACGTCCTCTCCGGCGATGTCGCGGGTATGACCGAGTACGTCAGCATCCGCGCGGACGCTTGGGACTGGGGCTCCCCCGGCGGTGACAACGCCGCTGTCGAGACCATCTCCTGGACCGACTGGGCCGCGTGGCTCCAGCTGATGACGGACGCCGAAGTCACCGTGGAGTGCAGCCGTGACGGCGCCAACTGCATCGCCAACTTCACCTTCACCGGCGCTGACGGGACCGTCATGACCCTGACCCAGTCTGTCGCCACCACGCTGACCGACGACCTCCCGCTCTATGTCTACTTCAGAGCTGACAGCGCTTACGTTGAGCTGCTGAGCGTCGAGACCAAGTAAATTTCCCCTTTAAGCCTTGCGGGGCTTCCTCGGAAGCCCCGCTTTTCCAGAGGCACGAAACCTCGCGCCCCTGGAAAAGCGGACGCAGGGCGCCCGCCGATTTCTATGGAGTACAAAAAGGCAGGTTTATGGACAAAAAGCTTGAATTCAACAAGGTGTGGATCCCCCAAAGGGCGGATCCCTTCGTCACCAGGGATGAGAAGGGGAACTATTATTTTACCGCCTCCATCCCCAGCTACGACAAGATCGTCCTCCGCAGGGCCCCGTCCCTGGCGGAGCTTCCCGAGGCCGAGGAGCACGTCCTGTGGACGGCCCACGAGTCCGGCCCCCAGAGCTTACATATCTGGGCCCCCGAGCTCCACAAGGTCTTTGGCAAGTGGTACATCTACTACTCCGGCGGCATGAAGACACACCCCTGGCACATCCGTCCCTACGTGCTGGAGTGCCAGAGCGACGACCCCATCGCCGGCCCCTGGGTGGAAAAGGGCAAGATGCGGGCGGCCAAGGACGACAAATTCTCCTTCCGCGCCTTCTCCCTGGACGCCACCGTCTTCCAGTGCAACGGGTCCTGGTACTACGTCTGGGCCGAAAAGGTGGGCGTGGGCAAGCAGGTCTCCAACCTCTACATCGCCCGGATGAAAAACGGCTACACGCTGGACACCGTCCAGGTGATGCTCACCACCCCCGACTATGATTGGGAGCGCTACGGCTTCTGGGTCAACGAGGGCCCGGCGGTCATCAAGCGCAACGGCAAGGTGTATCTCACCTACTCCGCCTCCGATACCGGCGTCAACTACTGCATGGGGATGCTCACCGCCGACGAGGACGCGGACCTCTTAGACCCCCTGAGCTGGAAAAAGGAGCGCTGGCCCGTCCTGCGCACCGATTTGGAGAAGGGCGTCTACGGCCCGGGGCACAACTCCTTCACCAAGGACGAAAACGGCAACGACATCCTCGTTTTCCACGCTCGCACCGAGCCAGAGATCGAGGGCAACCCCCTCTACAACCCCAACCGCCACGCCATGCTCCAGCCCATCGACTGGAACGACGAAAAGCCCATTTTCAGCTTCGACAACGAGCTGTAATACTGATTTAGTGAGGATTTTACCCTATGGCAACTCTGAAGATCAACGAAAACGAAAAGCTCAGCCACATCGCTCCCGAGATCTACGGCCATTTTTCCGAGCACCTGGGCCGGTGCATCTATGAGGGGCTCTATGTGGGCGAAAACTCCGACATCCCCAACGAGAACGGGATGCGCAAGGACGTGGTGGAGGCCCTGCGGGAGCTGAAGGTCCCCGTCCTGCGCTGGCCGGGCGGCTGCTTTGCTGACGAGTACCACTGGAAAGACGGCATCGGCCCCAAGGCGACCCGAAAAAAGATGATCAACACCAACTGGGGCGGCGTCATGGAGGACAACTCCTTCGGCACCCACGAGTTCTTTGAGCTCTGCCGCCAGATCGGCTGCAAGACCTACATCAACGGCAACGTGGGTTCCGGCTCCGTGCGGGAGATGAGCGAGTGGATCGAGTACATGACCTTCCCCGGCGTCTCTCCCATGGCCGACGAGCGCGCCAAAAACGGCCACCCCGGCCCCTGGAAGGTGGACTTCTTCGGCGTGGGCAACGAAAACTGGGGCTGCGGCGGCAACATGACGCCGGAGTATTACGGCAACCTCTACCGCCGCTACCAGACCTTCGTGCGCCACTACGACAAGGCCGCCCCCATCAAAAAGGTCTGCTGCGGCGCCAATGTGGACGACGCCTTCTGGACCGAGGGGGTCCTGAAGACCTGCTTTGCCCAGCCCCAGCCGGACTTCGCCCACGGGTTCATGGATTTCCTGAGCCTCCACTACTACGTCCATCCCGGCGGATGGAAGCACAAGGGCAGCGCCACACAGTTTGACGAGGAGATGTTCTACACCACCATGGCCAAGGCCCTCTATATGGAGGACCTCATCAACCTCCACGGGTCCATCATGGACAAATACGACCCCGCCAAGAAGATCGGCATGAGCGTGGACGAGTGGGGCGGCTGGTACGACGTGGAGCCGGGGACGAATCCGGGCTTCCTCTATCAGCAGAACACCGTCCGTGACGCCCTCATCGCCGGCATCACCCTCAACATCTTCAATAAGCACTCCGACCGGGTGCGCATGGCCTGCCTTGCGCAGATGGTCAACGTCCTCCAGGCCGTGGTCCTCACCGAGGGCCCGGAGATGGTCCTGACGCCCACCTACCACGTGATGCATATGTACCGCCACCACCAGGACGGCGACCTTGTGAGAAGCGCCCTCTCCGGCGTGAAGACCGTGGGCGCGGGCAGCGCCGCCGTGCCTCAGATCACCGAGTCCGTCTCCGTCAAGGACGGCGTCCTCACCGTGACGCTGTGCAACCTGTCCGCCACGGATGCCGAAACGGTGGATGTGGAGCTTGAGAACGGCCCCTACAGCACGCTACTGGAGTCCAGGATCGTCGCCTCCGGCGATATCCACGACTACAACACCTTCGAGGAGAAGGACAAGGTCATTGAAAAGGACTGGAACGTCACCGGCACCGACAGGGGCGTCCGCGTGGAGCTCCCCGCCGCCAGCGTGGTGGAGATCAGGCTTCAGAAATGACCGGCACGCTCTGTAAAAAGTGTCTCATCGGCGTGGACGCCGAGAGCTACGCGGAGCTGATCGCGAAAAACCGCTCGGCGGTCCGGGAACGTGACCGGACCGCCGAGGAGGACTATAAAAACCGTATCGCCATATGCGAGGCGTGCGAGCGCCTGAGCGGGCCCACGTGTCTCGCCTGCGGGTGCTATGTGGAGCTGCGGGCCATCCGCAAGGTCAGCCACTGTCCCTACAAGAAGTGGTAGATCACTCCATATTCTCGTGGTAGAAGGAGAACCGGATGTCCTGCCGGTAGTTGCCGAAGCTCTTGCCGAAGAGCGTCAGGCCCCCCACGTTGGGGGAATCCTCCGTGACGGCAAGGCGGAAGGTCATGGGCTGGCCGGGGGCCAGATCCAGCGCCTCCACGGTGACGTCGGAGATCTTCAGCCCGTCGATGAACGTCCCCTGATCGGTGACGGTCAGGAGCTTCAGGATGCCGTACTGGTTCCAGTTCACCGGCCACCAGTCCGGGGTCAGGAGCCCCTTGGCGTCCCCGAAATCCCCCGGCGAGGTCCAGACGCCCACCTCCACGCCGTTGACGGAGAAGTGGATGTCCGAGGGCCAGTGGCTGTTGATACCCGGCGCCTCGGAGCTGAGCTCGCAGGAGACGCCGATGCCGGCGATACGCTGGCTGCGGGTGAGGAAATTGGGCACCGTGTACTCCACGAAGCCCCTGGCGAACCACAGGATGTCCGCGTTGAACCGGTCCGGGTGGTCGAAATACCGGGGGTCGTCGGTCTCGCCGATGAGCGCCTCCGGCGTGGCGATGCCGCAGGTGGGGAGGATGGACTTCTGGGAATAGTGGCCCACCTTCATTTCCGTGGTCTGTACGTTAGGTTCCTTGCGGTTGCGCTGGACGTCGATGAGCACCCGGTCCGTGGCCAGAGAGCAGATCTTCCCGTTCCCGTGGCCGGTGGTGCTGGCCGTGACGGTGATGAGCCCGCAGGACTCCAGCTTCCGGATGTGCGCCGTCAGCGCCCCGCCGGTGAGATCCAGGCGCGAGGCAATCTGGTTCATGCTCATGCGCTTCTCCTCCAGGAGAAGCTTCAGGATCTCCACCCGCGTCTCCGATCCCAGGGCCTTGAAGAGCTCCAGCCCGTCATCCAGCGATTTGATATGCAGCATAGAAACACCCCCAGCGGTTTCATTTGACACCATTATAATCCAACCAAGCGCAGTCAGTCAATGCGATTTCTTTAGAAAGTCGTAAACAGTCCGCCGAAATTTCCGGCGGCAGGACATGATTTTGTGGGGAAAACGTCGATGGCAAATACAGAATTTGAAAAAAATTTAAAATATTTGCCGCTCCGGGACACACGGATCGACGACCCCTTCTGGAACGGGTGCGTGCGTCTCGTCACCGGCGAGATTCTGCCCTACCAGTATGACTCCCTGTGGGACCGCATCCCCGGCGCGCCCCCCAGCCGCTGTATCCGCAATCTGCGGGTGGCGGCGGGCCTGGAGGAGGGCGAATTCGAGGGCTGGGTCTTCCAGGACACCGACCTTGCCAAGTGGCTGGAGGCCGCGGCCTACTCCCTGGCGGCCCTGCCGGACAAAAAGCTCCGGGACACCGCCGAGGACATGATCGACCTTGTCCTCCGGGCCCAACAGCCCAACGGCTACCTCAACAGCTACTTCACCGTCAAGTACCCCGGACACCAGTTCTGCAACCTGAAGGAGGGCCACGAGCTCTACACCGCCGGCCATTTCATCGAGGCCGCCGTCGCCTGGTTCCAGGTGACGGGGGAGGACCGGTTCCTCAATGCCATGCGGCGCTTCGCCGACCTCATCTGCGACGTCTTCCACACCCCCGACTACGCCGACGCGGTGCCGGGGCACGAGGAGATCGAGCTGGCGCTTTACCGCCTCTACGAGGTCACCGGCGAGGAGAAATACCGCGCCATGGCCTACGACTTCATCAATCGCCGGGGGACCACGGACTATCTGAGCCGCGAGCACACCCTGCCCCGGTTCATCGACGTCTGGCACGACCGGGGGCCCTATATCCCCGAGTACGCCCAGGCGCACCTCCCGGTCCGGGAGCAGACCACCGCCGAGGGCCACGCCGTCCGGGCGCTCTACCTCTACTCCGCCATGGCGGACCTGGCCGGGAGCTACCATGACGAGGCGCTGCTCACGGCCTGCGAGCGTCTTTACGACAACATCGTGGAGCGGCGTATGTACCTCACCGGCGGCATCGGCAGCTCCGGCACGCTGGAGCGCTTCACCGTGGACTACGACCTGCCCAACGACACGGCCTACGCCGAAAGCTGCGCGTCCATTGCCCTGGCCATGTTCTGCAAGCGCATGGCCCGGGTCACCGGGGACGCCAAATACATGGACACCGCCGAGCTTGCCATCTACAACACGGTCCTCGCCGGCATCGCCATGGACGGCAGAAGCTTCTTCTACGTCAACCCCCTGGAGGTCATCCCCGACCAGTGCATCCCCGCCACCGACCGGGCTCATGTCAAGCCCGTCCGGCAAAAGTGGTTCGGCTGCGCCTGCTGTCCGCCCAACATCGCCCGGACCCTGGCGTCCCTGGGCGAATACGTCCTGCTGGAGGGCGAGGACAGCGTCCGGGTGAACCTCCTCATCAGCGGCACCTACAAGACCCGCCTCCACGGCGTGCCCGTGGAGCTCACGGTGGATTCCTCCCTCCCCTGGGAGGGCCGGGCGGTCCTGCGCCTCCGGGCGGAGAAGCCCGTTGCCGGCAAACTCCTCATCCGCGTGCCCGAGTACGCCGAGGACCCGGCGTTCACCGCCGACGGGCCCGTCGTCCCCGTCATGGACCGGGGCTACGCCGCCTTTGACGTGAGCGGCACGGAGACGAGGGTGACCTTCACCTTCGGCATGACGGCCCGCCTCATCTACGCAAATCCCCGCGTCAGTGCCGACGCCGGCAAGGTCGCGGTGAAAAAAGGCCCCCTGGTGTACTGCCTGGAGGAGATGGACAACGGCGCGGGCCTCGCGTCCCTGCGCATCGACACCACCAAGGCCCTCAAGGAGGTCCCCGGCGGCGGCCTGCGCGACTGCGTCACCATCGAGGCGGAAGGGGAGAGGCTCACCTGGAGCGGCAGGCTCTACAGCACCCGCGCCCCGGACGCCGTCCCCGCGAAGCTCACCTTTATCCCCTACTGCTTCTGGGGCAACCGGACGCCGGGGGAAATGACCGTCTGGGTCAACAAAAAATAAAAAATTTTAAAATGAAAATATGGAGGGTTCATTATGGCAAGCTTGTCTTTGAAGCACATCTACAAGATCTACCCCAACGGCTACGAGGCCGTCAAGGACTTCAACCTGGAGGTCGAGGACAAGGAATTCATCATCTTCGTCGGCCCCTCCGGCTGCGGCAAGTCCACCACCCTGCGCATGATCGCCGGCCTTGAGGACATCTCCGACGGCGAGTTCCTGATCGACGGCAAGATCATGAACGACGTGGAGCCCAAGGACCGCGACATCGCCATGGTCTTCCAGAACTACGCTCTTTACCCGCATATGTCCGTCAAGGACAACATGGCCTTCGGCCTAAAGCTCCGCAAGACCCCGAAGCACGAGATCAACAAGAAGGTCAAGGACGCCTCCATGATCCTGGACCTGGCTCAGCTCCTGGACCGCAAGCCCGCGGCCCTCTCCGGCGGCCAGCGTCAGCGTGTGGCCATGGGCCGCGCCATTGTCCGTGAGCCCAAGGTCTTCCTCATGGACGAGCCGCTCTCCAACCTGGACGCCAAGCTGCGTGTCCAGATGCGTTCCGAGATCTCCGCGCTCCATCAGCGCCTGGGTGCCACCATCATCTACGTCACCCACGACCAGACCGAGGCCATGACCCTGGGCACCCGCATCGTGGTCATGAAGGACGG
>CANQSD010000052.1 GCA_947626385.1 uncultured Oscillospiraceae bacterium
TCAACGATCGCCCCGTCCTCCATCTGTCTCACCTCTTTTTTGAAGGTCCTTCATAGATATAGACGCAAAAAAACAGGGAATCTTTCCGCGTATTTTTGGATGTAAAATTTCCCCATCAGCACGACCGCCGATGGGGAAAGAATCTTTACTTTTTATGCTTCGATAAATAGAGGACCAGATCGTCGTCATTACAGCAGTCGCGGTACGGCTCACAGACCCGGTCCTTATACCAGACGCCGCTCCCGTCCGGGATGTATCCGCGCTGATGCCTCAGCCGCGTTTCGAATTTGTCGACCGTCGTATCCCAGCCCTGCGCGAGCTCCTCCTCAGTCAGGATTTGGGCGTCGTTTCGCCGCAGATCCCGAATGACGATCCCGTTTTGATCATAATAAACCATTTTTTCAACGCCCTCTCTCATGGACATCATACCACATAAAATTGTACTATGCAACCGCCGAAAGGCTGAGCCCGCCCTTTTGGGGCGGGCTCGGGGTGGGGTCAGTCGTTTAGCCCATGTAGTAGAGGCCGTCCTGACGCTCCGTGAGGAAATCGCTTTCGTTGAGGGTGCAAAAGACCTTGTGCCCATCGACAAGGCTGGGTTCCAAAAGCACCGGCTCCTGTCTTCCGTCAGGGTTGATTTTGATGATGTAGAAATTTATCCCGTAGTCCTTCCCTTCCGGGTCCGGGGAAGTGCCGTCAGTGACGATGCTGCCGTGGCCGGGGACGGCGTTTTCGGCGGCATCCGTCGTCTCCGGGGCCGACTGGGTGGTCCCGGCGGCGAAGGCGGTGAGGACGAAAGCCGCCACAAGCACCAGTGACAGCGCCAGGGTCAAAAACGTCTTTTTTTGAAATTTCATGACACATCGAATCCTTTCTTCATCGGCGATCCCGCCGAAGGCCAGGGGGCCGGGGGTGAGGCCGTCCCGTTTCGCCCGGAAACGGAGAAGCGCCAGGGCGTACGCGCGGCGGGAATCAGCGCCCAGCTCCGACAGCGCCGCCTCGTCGCAGGCAAGCTCCATGTCCCGGCCCAGCAGGGCGTAGAGCAGCCACGCCGCCGGGTTGAACCAGTGCAGGCACAGCGCCAGTGCCGCAAGGCCCTTCAGGACCGTGTCAAAGCGTCTTATGTGGCACAGCTCGTGGAGCATGGCGTATTGGGAGGCCGGGGCGGCAAGGTCCGCGTCCGCCGGCATTGCGATGGTGGGGCGCAGGACGCCGTAGGCTACGGGCGTGGGAAGGCCCCTTACCGTCCTGACCGTCACACGGCGTCGGAGCGGGCGGGAAAGGGGCGGCAGGGCGGTCCTCACCACGGTCCCGGCGTTCAGAAGCCGGCGGGCGCGTATATGGCCGAGGGCAAACCGGGCCCCCAGCAGGGCCGCCACGGCGAGCCAGAGAAATCGCAGCACCGGGAAGGCGCCGGAGGTCGGGACGGACTGCCCCGCCCCGCCGCTCACCGCCACGACGATGCCGGAGACATGGACTGAGGCGGGGGCGGGCCGGGCGTACAGCGGAAGACCCAGGGGCAGCAAAAGCCTCGCCAGCGCCGCCGCCCAAAGCCAGACCATGGCGCGCCGTGGAAGCCGGTCCCGGAGGACCGCCCGCAAAAGCGCGGCCAGCAGGACGATCAGGCCGCCCTGGAGGGTCATACGGGCAAAGCTCACCGTCATTCCCAGTCCTCCACCAGCTTATAGAGCCGGTCAAGCTGCTCCTGGGTGAGCCGCTCCTTCCCCAGAAGGGAGGCAAAGAGCTGGGGCCGGGAGCCGTCAAAGACCTTCTCGATGAGCTCCTCCGTTTCCGCCCGCTGGACCTGAGATTTGGGGATCAGGGGCCGGCAGACGAATCCCGGCTCCATGCGCTCCAGCGCCCCCTTGGCGATACAGCGCTTGATGAGGGTGTAGGCGGTGTTCACGTTCCAGCCGTACCGGGCGTTGAGCTCCGAGGCCACCCGCTTCGCGGGGCACTCCCCCTCCCGCCAGATCACGTTCATGACCTTCAGTTCGGAATCAAACAGTTTTACGTCCATGGACTTCTCCTCCTTTGGGGTTTTTGCGATCGCGGTTTAATAATACCACAGTCTTATGAGGTTGTCAATACTACTGGGGTCTTATTTTTAAAAAAAACATAGGCCGCCAGAAAGGCGGCCATTTTACTTAAATTATACTTGACAAATACTTATTTTTGTGGTATAATACGCTCGACGGTGAGATCAGGGAGGGGGTGTTCGAGAAATTTGACGGTTTTGACAGCAAATTCCGCTTTCAAAGCCTCGATGTTGGCGCGTTTTTGGCCGGTGGCAGCGGAGGTGCGGCCGGGGGGGACGGCGAAGAGGACGTCCGCTCCCCTGTCGTCCTCCGTGAGCAGGGCGCGCTCGCGGGTGAGGAAGCGGCGGGAGAGGACCAGCTCGCCCAAGGCCGGGTGGTAAGCGCCGGCCACGGCGTCGCCGGCGGACAGGTCGTCGGTGGGGTTGAGGCCCAGGCGGACGATGGGGATATGGGCGGCGTCGAAAAGCTCGGAGATCTCGGCGCACCAGTCCACGGCCTCCTCCACCGTGTGCTCCCGGTAGAGGCCGGCGCGCCAAAGGTCATAAAGCGGCGTGTCCCGGAGGATCACCGTGGGGTAAAGGCGCACGCCGTGTGGGGAAAGCTCCGTAAAGCGACGGGCGGTCATGAGGCTCTTTTCCCGGGTGTCGCCGGGAAGGCCGGTCATCATCTGGAGGATGAGCTCAAAGCCGGCGGCCTTGACGAGCGCAGCCGCTTTCTCCGCGTCACCGGCGGTGTGGCCCCGGCCAGACAGGCGCAGGACCTCGTCGTCCATGGACTGGACGCCCAGCTCCACGGTGCGCACGCCGTAGGCGCGCAGGAAGTCCAGCGTCTCGGCGTCCACCGCGTCTGGGCGGGTGGAAAGGCGGATGTCCGTGATCGTGCCCGAGCGGATATAGGACTGTGCCGCTTCCAGAAGCTCCCGCTGGTGCTCGCGGGGAATGGCCGTGAAGCTCCCGCCGTAAAAGGCCAGGGTGGGCGGCGTCTCCGGGCTTATCCAGGCAAGGCCCTCCTCCACCGCGCGGCGGACGTCCCGCGCCGTGGCGGGGCTTTGCGCGCCGGAGATGCGGCGCTGGTCGCAAAAGACGCACCTGTGCGGACAGCCCAGGTGCGGGACGAAGACGGGGATGATGGCGCGGCGGGGCTTCACCGCAGGGCCTCCAGGGCCTTGGCGGCGGCGTGCTGTTCGGCGTCCTTCTTGCTTCGGCCCTCCCCCGAGGCCAAAAGCTCGCCGTTGAGCCAAACCTCCACGGTGAAGCTCTTCATGTGGTCCGGGCCCGATTCCCCGGCGGGGCGGTATTCCAGGACCTGGTTATTCTTCCGCTGGACAAGCTCCTGGAGCTCCGATTTCCAGTCCCGGTCCGGGTGGGTCTCCCCCGCCTCGAAGTGGTCCAGGAGGAAGCGGCGGATGAAAGCGGCGGCGGGATCGATGCCCCCGTCCAGGAAAATGGCGGCGATGACCGCCTCCACCGCGTCGGCGGTGATGGAGGGGCGGGTGCGCCCGCCGTTGTGCTCCTCCCCCCGGCCTAAAAGGAGGCTGTCGCCCAGCCCCAGGTCGGCGGCCACGAGGCTTAAAGAGCGCTCGCAGACAAGCTCAGCCCTGAGGCGCGTCATACGCCCCTCGGGCAGGTCCGGGAAACGGGTATAGAGATACCTTGCCACCACAAAGCCCAGCACCGCGTCCCCCAGGAACTCCAGCCGCTCGTTGCAGGGGCCGGCGGCGCGGTTTTCGTTGGACCAGGAGCTGTGGGTCAGGGCGGTATGCAGTAAAGAGGCGTTGCGGAAGGCGTAGCCAATTTTTTCTTCCAGCGGGCTCACGGCGTTTCCTCCTTCTCCGGGAGCTTCATGTACTCGATGTTGGCGGCGATCTCCTCCGCCATGGGGCTCTCGGCGGCCTCCATGGCCTGACGGACGGCGGAACGGATGGCGTAGGCCTTCGAGGAGCCGTGGGCCTTGATGACGGGCTTCTGGATGCCGAGAAGCGCCGTGCCGCCCACCTCCTCGGAGTTCAGCTGCTTTTTGAGGGCCATGAGGTCCTTCTTGAGGATGAGGGCCGCAAGCTTCGACAGGGCGCCCTTTTTCAGCATCCCCTTGAGCTCCCGCATGAAGTAAAGGCCCATGCCCTCCACGGACTTGAGGAAGATGTTCCCGGCAAAGCCGTCGGACACCAACACGTCGCACACGCCGTCCATCACGTCCCGGGCCTCCACGTTGCCGATGAAGTTTATCCGCCCCTGGGCCCCGGCGTCCTTCAGGAGCTTGTGGGCCTCCTTGTAGAGCTCGCTTCCCTTGGTCTCCTCCGCGCCGATGTTGAGAAGGCCCACACGGGGGGCCTCCAGATGCCGGACGGACTTCATGAAGAAGCTGCCAAGGAAGGCAAATTGCAGGAGATACTCCGGGGTACACTCGGCGTTGGCGCCCACGTCCACCATGAGCGTCCCGCCGTTGCCCGGCGTGGGGAGGATGGGGGCGAGGCAGGCGCGGCGGACGCCCTTCACGCGCTTGACCACCAGCGTGGCCCCGGACAGGAGCGCGCCGGTGGAGCCGGCGGAGACCATGGCGTCGGCCTTGCCGTCCTTGAGAAGGCGCAGGCCCACGGTCATGGAGGAGTCCGGCTTCGCTTTGGTGGCGGTGGCCGGGTCGTCCTCCATCTCGATGACCTGAGAGGCGTTGGCGATCTCCACATTGGCGGGCAGGTCGCTCTCCCCCAGCTCCTGGAGGGAGCGCAGGATGTCCTCCCCACGGCCCACGAGGATGATGTCCACGGGAAATTCCCTGGCCGCCATCACGGCGCCCTTGACGATCTCCAGAGGGGCGTTGTCCCCGCCCATGGCGTCCACGACGATCTTCATAAGAAAACCTCTTTCTTGCTTTATTTCTTACGTTGTATGGTGTTTCAGAACAGCTCGTCCAAAAGGAGATACCATCTCAGCTTTTCCGGGTCAGGCCGGATACCGAGGGCCTCAAAGAGGCGGTCCGAGTCATCGGGCCTTGTGACGGAGGCGTATTTTCCCGTCAGGTTGCCCCGCAGACTGCGGCGGCACAGGGCGATATCGCGCCAGCGGTCGCCGACTCCGGCGTCGCCCAGGTCGATGAAGCCGGAGACGCCCGTCTCGCTGAGGAGGATATTGGGAAGGCAGAAATCGCCGTGGGACAGCACCGGGTCGTAGTCCGGGCGGTTTTGCTCCAGCCAACGAAGCAGGGACTCCGGGTCCTTGAAGCCGCCGGGGCCGAAGGTGGCGGGGTCCGTATTGTCCATATCCACAAGGCCCCGCTCTACGCGAAGGCGCGCCTCCATAAGCTCTGTCTCCTGGTCCCTCGTCACAGGGCAGTCCGAGATGTCCGTGTCCCAAAGCATCCGCAGTGCCTCCGCAAGACGCTGGGTAAGCAGCCGGGGCCGGTCCAGGAAGAAGGCGTCGCACGCCATTGTCCCCTTCAATCTGGTCATCAGCAGGAAGGTCCTCCCCTCCAGCTCCTCGCAGTCGATCACCTGGGGCGCCGGGACCCTCCCCTGAAGCCACCGGAGGATCGCGGCCTCCCGTCGCGTCCACGGGGCGGAGGGTTGGATCTTCAGGACCATATCCTCATACATCCGCACGGCGGCGCCGGACTGGCCGACGGCGTTCTCCGTGTACGCAAGGCCCCGCGTTCTGCGCTCGATGCCGGGGGGAAGGCTCAATTGTTCGATGCACTCCCTCATGGCGTTTGAGCCGATATCGCGCCGGCAAGGGAATCGACGATTGCCAGGCTCCGGGCTGAGAGCTCGGCGTTTTTGTTGCGCTTGCCGCGGACGCGGTGGTCCAGGGGCGGGATGAGGCCGAAATTGATGTTCATGGGTTGGAAATCCCCCACACTGCCGGAGGAGACGTAAAGGGCCAGGGCCCCCAGGGCCGTCTCTTGGGGGAAATCCACGGGCTTTTCGCCCAAAAGCTCACGGGACGTCTCGATGCCAACAAGCATCCCGGAGGCGGCGGACTCGATGTAGCCCTCCACGCCGGTCATCTGGCCGGCGAAGGAGATGCGGGGGTCGGACCTGAGGCGGTAATAGCGGTCCAGGAGCTGGGGGGAATTTAAGTACGTATTGCGGTGCATCACGCCGCAGCGGACAAATTGGGCGTTTTTGAGGGCCGGGATCATGGAGAAGACACGGCGCTGTTCGGGAAAGCGCAGATGGGTCTGGAAGCCCACCAGGTTATAAAGCGTGCCCTCGGCGTTGTCACGCCGCAGCTGGACCACGGCATAGGGCTCCCGGCCGGTTTTGGGGTCCTTGAGGCCCACGGGCTTTAAGGGACCGTAGCGGAGGGTGTCCAATCCCCTCCTGGCCATAACCTCCACGGGCATACAGCCCTCAAAGACGCCGGCGTCCTCAAAGCCGTGGAGCGGGGCCTCCTCGGCCCTGGCAAGCTCGGTGACAAAGGCGATGTATTCGTCCTTTTCCAGAGAACAGTTTACATAATCAGACGTGCCCTTGTCGTAGCGGGAGGCGAACCAGGCAAGGTCCATGTCCACGCTCTCCAGCGTGACAATGGGGGCCACGGCGTCGAAAAAGTGCAGGCCCTCTCCCCCGGTGAGGCGGACGATCTCATCGGCCAGGGGACCCTCGGTGAGGGGGCCGGTGGCGATGACGACGCGCCCGTCCGGGACGGAGGCGACCTCCTCATGGCGGACGGTGACACGGGGGTGGCTTGTGAGCCTGTCGGTGACGGCGCGGGCGAAGCCCTCCCGGTCCACGGCCAGCGCGCCACCGGCGGGAACCTTGTGGGCGTCGGCGCAGGACATGATGAGGGAGCCTAAGCGGCGCATCTCCTCCTTGAGAAGACCCACGGCGTTGGTGAGCTCGTCAGACCGGAGAGAGTTGGAGCAGACGAGCTCGGCAAAGTCGTCGGAGACGTGGGCCGGGGAGCGCTTTTGGGGCTTCATCTCAAAAAGCGTCACGTCGATGCCGCGCCGGGCCAGCTGCCAGGCGCACTCGGACCCCGCGAGGCCCGCGCCCACCACGGTGACGGCGCTCATTCGTCCCCTCCGGCGGACTTTTTGGCGGAGGTTTTCCTGGTCGTTGTGGTCTTTTTAGCTGTCGAGGACTTCTTTGCTGCTGTTTTCGAGGCGGTTTTGGGGGCCGCGGCGGTCTTTTTCGCGGTCTTTTTGGCGGCGGGCTTCTTGGGGGCCTCCGCCGCTTCGGCGGGCTTGGCCTCGGCCTCCTCGGGCGACTCGGCCGTTTTGCGCTTATAGCCGCGCTTGTCCTCGGGGACGAAGCGGGAGCACTGTTCGTTGACACAGAAGGGCTTCTGGAAGCCGCGGCCGGATTTTTTGAAGAGGGTGTGGCCGCACTCGGGGCAGTTGTCCTTGGTGGGGACATCCCAGGTGATGAAGCCGCACTCCCGCCCGCGCTCGCAGGCGTAGAAGGTATTGCCGTTCCGGCTGGTACGCTTTAAAATGCGGGAGCCGCACTTGGGGCACTTGCCGGGCATCTCGATGACGATGGGCTTGGAGAACTTGCACTCGGGGAAGCCGGGACAGGCCAGAAAGCGCCCGTACTTGCCGGTCTTCACCACCAGCTTCCGGCCGCACTCGGGGCAGATCTCGTCCGATTCCTCGTCGGGGACCTTGATATGGACGCCCTCCAGGGCCTTTTCGGCGTCGGTGAGGGACTGATTGAAGCCGCCGTAGAAGTCCGACAGGACCTGCTGCCACTGGCGCTCGCCTTTCTCCACGCTGTCCAGCGTCTCCTCCATACGGGCGGTGAAGTCCGGGGAGACGATGTCCGAAAAGCGCTCCTTCATAAGGCCGGTGACCACCTCGCCCAGGGGTGTGGGACGCAGATACTTGCCCTCCTTCACCACGTATTCCCTGTCCAGGATGGTGGAGACGGTGGGAGCGTAAGTGGAGGGGCGGCCGATGCCCGTCTCCTCCATCTCACGGATGAGCGACGCCTCGGTGTAGCGGGAGGGGGGCTGGGTAAATTTCTGCTCCTTGATGAGGTCGAGGAGCTTCACGGTCTCCCCCTCCGTCAGGGGCGGCAGGGGGATCTCACGCACGTCGGATTCCTCGTCCCGGCCCTCCTCGTAGACGGCGGTGAAGCCAGCGAACTTGATAGCGCTGCAGGCGGCGCGGAAGATATGGCCGGCGCTTTCAAAGTCCACCGTCACGCTGTCGTAGACGGCGGGGGCCATTTGGGAGGCGATAAAGCGGTTCCAGATGAGCTTGTAGAGCCTGTACTGGTCCAGCTGGAGGCTTCCCCGCACCCGCTCCGGGGTCATGTCCGGGGAGGAGGGGCGGATGGCCTCGTGGGCGTCCTGGGCGGAATTCTTGTTCTTGAAGCGACGGGGGCCGGTGTAGTAGTCCGCGCCGTAGCGGGACTTGATGAGCCCGCCGGCGGCGGCCAGGGCCTCGTCGGCCAGGCGCAGGGAGTCGGTACGCATATAGGTGATAAGGCCCACGGTGCCCTCCCCCTCGATGTCCACGCCCTCATAGAGCTGCTGGGCGATGGACATGGTGCGGCGGGGCGTCATGCCCAGCTTGCGGCTGGCCTCCTGCTGGAGGCTGGAGGTGATGAAGGGCGGGGCGGGCATACGCTTGGAGTCCTTGCGCTTGACGGACTTGACGTGGAAGGGCGCGTCCCTGACGGCCGCCTCCACCGAGAGGACCTCCGCCTCACTGCCAAGCTCCGCCTTCTTGCCGTCTCTGCCGAAATATTTGGCGGTGAAGCTCTGGCCGGAGGCGTGCTCAAGCTTGGCCTCCAGGACCCAATATTCCTCGGGCACGAAGGCACGGATGGCCTCCTCCCGGTCCACCACCAGACGCGTGGCCACGGACTGGACGCGGCCGGCGGACAGACCGTAGCGCAGCTTGGTCCACAGAAGCGGCGAGAGCTTATAACCCACGATGCGGTCCAGGATGCGCCGCGCCTGCTGGGCGTCCACCAGGTCCTGGTCGATGGCCCGGGGGTTTTTGATCTCCTCGCTGACCACACGCTTGGTGATCTCGTTGAAGGTCACGCGGTAGACCTGGTCGTCGGGGATGTGGAGGAGCTCCTTGAGGTGCCAGCTGATGGCCTCCCCCTCCCGGTCCGGGTCGGTGGCCAGGTACACCCGGGAGGCGGACCGGGCGGACTTCTCCAGCTCCCGGATGGTATCCTCCCTGCCCTTCACGGGCTGGTAGTCCGGGACAAAGCCCGCCTCGATATCCACGCCCATGGTGGACTTGGGCAGGTCCCGGAGGTGGCCCATGGAGGCCGTGACCTTATAGTCGGGCCCTAAATATTTGCCGATGGTCTTGGCCTTGGCCGGAGACTCGACGATGACCAGATTCTTTGGGTTTGACATGAAGATAAGATCCTTTCCATGATATCGGGACAAAACGCGGCGTCAGTCCTTAAATCGCACGTGCGCCGCGAAGAATTTACCGGGCTCCTGGGTGACACAGCCCATGATCTCGAGGGATGTGAGGGCCGAGAGGACCGCCTGCGCCGGAAGCTGGGAGCGGACGATGATCTCGTCCAGGTGGCGGCGGGTGTCCAGAACCTCCAGGACGGCGCGCTCGTCCAGCGTCAGGCTTTCGCGCTCCACCAATATGTCAATATAACCCGGCTCGGGGGCGTTGTCAACGTCTTTTTTTATCGGATCGCGCCGGGGAGGCGCGGTTTTGCCCGGTTTTTTCGGCTTTTTTTCACGGATCTCGTTCATCTCCCGGTCCACCAGCTCCCGGGCCGCGTCATCGTCCAGGGCGGGCATGGAGGTGTCGTCGGGGTTGCGGACCTTTCCGGGGAAAAGCGCCTCGTAGGGGGCCATCACGTCCCAGCCGCACATGGCCGGGGACGCGCCCTCCCGCAAAAGGCGGTTGGAGCCGAGGCACGAGGGGGCGTCGATGTTCCCCGGCACGACGAAAACGTCCCTCCCCTGCTCCAGCGCCAGGGAGGCGGTGATCAGCGCGCCGGAACGCTCCGGGGCCTCGATGAGGACCACGCCAACGGACAGGCCGGAGATAATGCGGTTGCGGATGGGGAAATTCTTTCCCTCCGGCGGGGTGCCGGGAGGAAATTCCGAGACGATAGCGCCGGAGGCGGCCACATCGGCGAAGAGCGGGGCGTTGGACCTGGGGTAGACCACATCGGCCCCGCACCCCAGCACGCCCACCACCTTCCCGCCGGCACGGAGGGCGCCGCGGGCCGCCGCGGAGTCGATGCCGCGGGCAAGGCCGGTGACGATGACGCCGCCGCACCGGGCGATCTCATAGCCCAGCTTCTCCGCCGCCACAAGGCCGTAGGGCGTGCAGGAGCGGGTGCCCACCATCGCCACCGCCGGCTGGTCGTCCAGGTCCGGGAGCTTCCCGGCGGTGTAGAGCACCAGGGGCGGGTCGAAGATGTTGGCAAGGCGCGTCGGGTACCCCGCGTCCCGGATGGTGAGGACGGAGAGGCCCTTCTCGTCGCACTCCCGCAGGGCGGCGCGGGCGTCGGTGAGGCTCTTGTCCATCAGGGAACCGAAGTCCCCCTCCAGCAGGCGGCGGTAGACGTCCTCTCTGGCAAAATAGACCTCCTCCGGGGAGCCCAAGTGGTCTAAGAGCTCCAAGAGCTTCGTCCTGGCGATGCCACGCCGGCCCGCCAGCCACAGCCAATATTTCAGTTCCGCCATTCTGTCACCCGCTTTCTTTCTATCTGACAGGCGTTATTGCCGCCGGAAGCGCTCCCACATACAAAGGGACGCGGCCACGGCGGCGTTGAGGGATTCGCACCGGGGTCCCATGGGGATAATCACCGTCCCGGCGCACATGGCCAGGAGCTCCGGGGAAAGGCCCGCGCCCTCGTTTCCGATGGCCACGGCGGCATGGGAGAGGTCCACGTCCCGGATGTCCCGGGCGTCCCGGCGCAGGGCCGCGCCGTAAAGGGGCACATCGCCCAGCGCGGCGGCAAGCTCGACGTGGGTCATCACCGCCACCCTCTGGCGGAACACCGCGCCCATGGAGGCCCGGACGGTCTTTGGCCCGTAAACGTCCGCGCACTCCCCTGCCAGCACCACCAGGGGCGCTTCAAAGGCGCCGGCGGAACGCAGGACCGTACCCACGTTGCCGGGGTCCCGGAGGTTTTCCAATATGATCGCGCCCGTCAGATCCGGGGCCGGCTCCTCAGACGGGATGCCCACGGTGAAGACAACGTCCTGGGGCGTTCTCATGGGGGAAGCGGCCTCCAGCACCTCGCGCGTTACGGTGTGGAGGACGGCGGAGGCCGGAAGGGGCGCCTCCGGCAGGGTGACGGCCATGACCTCCCGGATGTCCGCGCCCCATTGGACGGCCTCCCGGAGGAGCTTTTCCCCGTCGCAGACGTATTCACCGCTCTCCCGCCGGTACTCCGCCGAGGCGGCCAGCTTCTTAAAGTGCGCCACGCGCGGGTTCTTGCGGCTTGTGATCTCCATTACGCCAGCACTCCCCTCTTCACAAGCTCCGCCCGGGCCTGGGCGGCGTTTTTGAAAAGAACGGCCTCCATGCCGGCCCTGACGGCCCCTTCCACATTGGCGGGCATATCGTCGAAAAAGAGACATTCCCCGGGGAAGAGGCCGTACCGGGAGAAGAGCTCCTCGTAAATGCGTCTGTCGGGCTTGGTAACGCGGACCTCAAAGGAGGCGACACCGCCCAGGAAGATGTCCCGCAGGCCCCGGCCCACGAATTCAGGCCACACGTCGCGGGGCATATTGGTGAGGTAATAGACCCCTACGCCCTGATCCCGCAGCTCCCGCACCAGGGACACCGTGTCGTCCCGGGTCCACATGAGCTCCAGCCAGCGGCGCTGGACAAGCTCCATCTCCGGCCCGAAGCCGTCCTCCCTGGCCTTCCGGAGGACAAGGGCGTTGCACGATGCCCGGTCCGCCCGGTCCTGGTCGAAAAGCCGCCAGTATTCGCTCTCAAAAAGGTGCTCCATCAGGTAGGAGACGACTCTCTCCTCCCCGAAAAGGCCCTCCAAATAGCCGCGCGGGTCATAGTTCACCACCACGCCGCCAAAATCAAAAACCACGCCGCGAACCGCCATAACCTGTCCCCCAAGGATGAGATAGCCATATTATACAATATCCGGTTGGATTTGACAAGCGGAAGCGGCGCAGAAAGAAAAAGCCGGCGGCTTGAGAAGAGCTCTCGAGGCCGCCGGGTGGAACCGCATCGAATTTTGTGGTGAAAGACGGTCACGAAAGGCGCTTTACGAAAACAGCGTCGTTGTTTTTTGCCGCGCAGCCATACGCCCGCTGATATCCGCGGTTGAGATAGAAACGCTCGGCTGTGTCGGTGGTCAGAATGGCCGTGTATATGCCGCGCTCCTTAAAATAGTCCTCCGCCAGGCGCAAAAGCGCGGTCCCGTGCCCGGCGTGACGGTATGCCCCGGCGACCCAAAATTCCCGGATAAAGCCGCAGGTCTCCTCAAAAAACCAGCTCGTGAACTTTATGGGCTTGAACTGGATGAAGCCAATGACGCTCCCGTCTCCGTCCGTCCTGACAAAGGCCATATTATCGCCCTCGCCGTTCATCTCCCGAAACAGCCCGTCCCAGTCCTTCACGGATATGCCAAGCTCGGCGAAATACGCTTTGAAGGCGGACTGGAAGAGCGGGGAGGTGAAATCGGAGATGAGGGCGGTGGTATCCGGTTTGGCGTCTTCCGTAAGTTTGTGCAATGTCGAAGGCTCCTTTGTTAATCACATGATCATGATTCTTTTAATGGTATCTATTTGTAAGCATCAACGCGATGAGCGAAAGGAATACCGCTCCTCCAATGCTCAGGCCAAGGGACAAATGGAATACGAAATAGCAAACTAAAAACACGATCACAAGTACCACAGGGGCAGCCGCCCTGAAGTTGTTGCCGCGATTTTTCTCCTTCTTGTTCTCGGCGCTCTTGTCCCGGCTGAAGGATGTCTGGTTGGAACTGTAACGAGGGGTGATGAAATCCGATCTTATGTTTGATCCATTGGCAGAAACTTTTACATCGCATTTTGCGCAGTCATAATCTTCATATTCTCTTCCGATCATTCTCATGATTTTTAATTCATCTAATGCATCGCGCAATGCGTTATGAGTTTCATAGTACGATTGGCTACCGGTAAGCATCCTTATAATTTTTTCAACACTATAATCACGTTTTAATCTCCCCGTGGAACAGCACTCCATATACTCTGTAATTCTGGGATTATACTGTTTGTAGGCCGCTACTTTCATAATATCGTACCAATTATAATGGGATAACTCCGGCAAGTGCTTGTAATCAAACGACGCGTTATAGGCAAAAATCTGCTTGATATTGTGCTTTCGCAATAGGTTTTCGATATTTGTAAAGATATCTTTTCTGGAGCTGACCATATCAGGAGCTCTGTCTTTTATTTGTAAAGCGTATGAGAACATCCCGCCCGCTTTGTATTCCGGGTCAAAAATATAGTATCTCGTTTCAATCTCTTGAAAATGATCTGTATCGGCAATGACTACTCCTATCGACATAACTTCATCATAAGAATTTGTTTCCGTGTCCACAAGAGCAAATTTAGGTCTATTGTACTTTTTTATATGTCCTTTCGTTATTGTTTTTGTTACCAGATCCAGAAAAACATTTTTGTTCGGTATTGTTATTTGATATGCTCTATTATTTCTTGTATTCAAAAGGATACCTTTATCCAAGCTTAAAGCTATCATATAACAAGCGCACTGCAAAAAATGGCTATGCTTCAGTTCTGAAACAAACTTAAGCTCATAGACAACATCGTCCTTTACAACATCTGCAATTCCTTTTGCATCAAAAATTTTGTTGCCGTTTTCATCATAAAACGGTATTTTTCCAAAAATCTGAACATTTTCACTTTTAGAAAAAAATCTACTTAATCTGTCAAAGATTATTCTTTTGCAATCTTCGGGGACAAAAGGCACATTCACCTGTGTCCTGTACCGTTTCTGCTTGGTCTCTACTGACTCTAAAAATAAAATCTTCTGTTCAATTGACTTTTCGTTCAAAATATCATCATATATTTCCTTGTTTTCGGAAAATTGCTTTAAAAACTCAATATCGTCATCTATATTATAATTATCAAAGAATTCCGCTTCCTGGTAAATGCCAATGCACGGAGATAAATCGATAAGTCCATCGCTGGTCTTTATATTTATTTCCTCAACATCATTATGATCGAGTTCTTTGATTTTTAGTGATGAAATGCAGCTTTCAACGTCCTCTTGATATTTAAATTCAAACATATCAGAAATATTTACATTATCCCGGAAGGAAAAATCTGTTTCGGTTCTCTCGGACAACGTTTCTTTTGAAAGAAACTTGTCATTTTGATATACAAATATGATCCTTTCCTTGCCCCTGCTTGCGGCAACGCAAAAAATGTTTCTTAAGATTTCGTATGATTGCATTGGTTGGCTTATTCTTACATTCCAATAACTTTCCGTAAAATCAAAAACAACACATATTTTTCTTTCCATACCTTTACTGCTGTCATATGTCGTGAATATTGCAGACGTTTTCTGGGGATTAATCATGTCTCTATCATTATCTCGAATACTTGCATAAACAGTTCTTTTATTGAATTTACCCGGACAGCGGCTTTCCAGCTCATTTAACGTATTA
>CANQSD010000053.1 GCA_947626385.1 uncultured Oscillospiraceae bacterium
ATCAGGAATGAAAACGTCACGCCGAGGGGCAGTCCCGCGCTGGTAAATCCAATAAACAGCGGAATGGACGAGCAGGAACAGAACGGCGTCACAGTCCCCAGCAAAGCAGCGACACAGTTTGCGCCGACCCCGTGAAATCGTCCGAGAATCTTCTTTGTCCGCTCTGGCGGGAAATAGCTTTGAATGTACGATATAATCAAAATTAGAACGCCGAGCAGGAACAGAATTTTGATCGTGTCGTAAATAAAGAACAGAACACTGCCGCCGATTTTGCCCGTCGTATCCAGACCGCAGGCGTTCAATATCCCGGATATAAGCCTGTTCAGCCAGCCCATGCCGAGGATTTCATTTTGAAAGAAATCCCATGCGCTTTTTATAAAATCCATAAAGTATCCTCCTTGTTGGATTGTTAGATTGAAATATGTCTATTTGTTTGGCTTTAAGATAGCCGGCCGGAAAAGTGATTTGGTATTTCACCTTTCACAGCACGGCTGATCTTCATCTGTGCCGATTACTGTTGTAAGCTGCTGCAAGCATTTCACCGCTGCGGCGGCTCCCTCCGGCGAAATGGAATAGTGCGTCCATTTACCCTCTTTGCGTCCCACAACGATTTCTGAATCACAGAGTATTTTCATGTGGTGGGAAAGAGTGGGCTGGGTGATATGCAAATCGTCCAGCAGGACACAGGCACATTTTTCGCCGCCTTGGAGCAGTTGCAGGATTTTAATTCGGTTCTCGTCGCAAAGCGCCTTGAACACCCCTGCTATCTGCTTCTCTTTTGTCTGCAAGCTCGTCACCTCCCATAGACGATTTTCTATCTGTTCATAGTATATGCGTCATATAGAAGTTTGTCAATGGGTTTTTGAAAAAAGCTGGAGCAATTAAAAACAGTGCCCCAGCTTTTGATCCAAATCAAATCATTCCAAAATGCTCTAGCGCCGTCCGTATCGCCGCCTCTTTCTCTGGCGGGCATTGTGGCTGTCGGGAATCCTCTGACTTGGGCTTATTGTAATTTTCTCTTTCGATAATCCCGCACTTCCGCTTCACTTGTGCAATATACAAGTGGCTGACCTTCATTCCGAATTTCTCCAGCACATACTCCTTGATTTCCTCATAGCTGGCTTTCTTCTCGGCAGCGGTCAAATCCATCTCGTCCATGGTGAGTTCAACTTCGATATGCTGCTTGACATTGAGTTTGGACAATAAGCATACCGTCTCCACATGCTCCGTTCTCGGGAACATATCGACGGCCTCGGCGCGGAGGGGGGCGTAGGCGTGGTGGGTGAAGAGCTTGAGATCGCGGGAGAGGGTGGCGGGGTCGCAGGAGACGTAGACGACGCGTTGGGGGGACATCCGGGCGATGGTGTCGATGACCTCCGGGGCGAGGCCGCGGCGGGGCGGGTCCACGACGATGACGTCGGGGCGGATGCCCTCGGCGGCGAGTTGGGCGGCGATTTGGGAAGCGTCGCCGCAGAGGAAGTCGGCGTTGGCGATATGGTTGCGCAGGGCGTTTTGTCTGGCGTCCTCAATGGCCTCGGGGACGATCTCCGCGCCGATGACGCGCCCGGCGTGCCGGGCCAGGCACAGGGAGATGGTACCGATGCCGCAGTAGAGGTCCAGGACCGTCTCCGTCCCGGTGAGGCCGGCCATGTCCAGAACGCGGGCGTAGAGGACCTCGCACTGGTCCCGGTTGACCTGGAAGAAGGAGGGGACGGACAGGCGGAAGGTGAGGCCGCACAGCGTCTCCTCCAAGGTATCCCGGCCCCAGAGGGTGCGATAGGGTTCCCCTAGGACCACGTTGGTCCTGGCGGTGTTGGAGGAGAGGACGACGCCGGCAAGGCCGGGGCAGGCGTCGCGCAGGCGTCGGACAAGGTCCTCCTCGTGGGGAAGCTTACGCCCCGCCGGGGCGTTGACCACCAGGCACGCCAGGGCCTCCCCGGCGGCATTTGTGCGGACGTAGAGGTGGCGCGCAAGGCCGGCGTGGGCGCGCTCGTCGTAGGAGGGGACGGAAAAGGCTCGCATCCACTCCCCCGCCGCCGCCCGGATGGACGCCACGGCCTCGGGCTGGAGGCGGCAGTCCGGGACGTCCAGCACGTCGTGGCTGCGGCCCCGGTAGAAGCCGATCTTCCCGCCGGCGACGGGCAGTTGGGCCTTGTTGCGGTAGCGGTCCACCGAGGCCGCGCCGTGGATGATACTGACCGGCAGGTCCACGCCGCCGATGCGCCGGAGGGCGTCCTCCACCTTGCGCTTTTTAAAGCGCAGCTCCTCGGCGTAGGTCATGTGCCGGACGCGGCAGCCGCCGCAGGCGGGATAGTGGGGGCAGTCCGGGGCGACGCGCTCCGGCGAGGGGTCCAGGACCTCCTCCACCTTGGCGAAGGCGGCGTTTTTCAGGACCTTCAAAATCCTGGCGCGGCACGGCTCCCCGGCGACGGCGCCGGAAACGAAGACGGCCATGCCGTCCAGGCGCGCCACGCCCATGCCGTCGGAGGCGTAGGCGCTGCAGGTCAGCTCCACAAGCTCGTTTTTCTTCAAATCAGCCATAGATTCAACCAAAGCCGGGGCTTTCACCTCGGCTTTGTCCTTTTCTTGAGTTACGCCACGATGACGGTGATAGCGTCCTGCGCGGCGGTGAGGGCGACGGTGGTGAGGGCGCGGTCGTACTTGGAGATGAGCTCGGCGGCGATCTTGTCCTCGATGTCCTTCTGGATGGTGCGGCGCAGGTTCCGGGCGCCGAACTCGGCGGAGTAGGACTTCTTCACCAGGTAGTCGATGACGGTGTCGTCCCAGGTGAGGGTCATGGCCCGCTCGGCCATGTTGTCCCGCAGCTCCGTGAGCATGAGCGCCGCGATGGCGCGGAAATTCTCCTCCGTCAGGCGGTTGAAGTAGACGATCTCGTCCACGCGGTTGATAAACTCAGGCCGAAGGAAGTCCCGAAGGGCCTTCATGACCCTCTCCCGGTCCTGGTCCTGGGCGGAACCGCCGAAGCCCACGGACCCCGATCCCCGCCGGTCGGACCCGGCGTTGGTGGTCATGATGATGACGGTATTCTCGAAGTTCACCGTGCGGCCCTGGGCGTCGGTGACACGGCCGTCGTCCAGGATCTGCAGGAGGATGTTCATCACGTCCGGGTGGGCCTTCTCGATCTCGTCAAAGAGCACCACGCTGTAGGGGCGGCGGCGGATCTTCTCGGTGAGCTGGCCGGCCTCGTCGTAGCCCACGTAGCCGGGGGGCGAGCCGATGAGGCGGGAGACGGAGAATTTCTCCATAAACTCCGACATATCCAGGCGTATGAGGGATTCCGGGGCGTGGAACATATCCTCGGCAAGGCGCTTGACAAGCTCCGTCTTCCCCACGCCGGTGGAGCCCACGAAGATGAAGCTCACGGGCTTATGCTTGGCGGAGATGCCCACCCGGTTGCGCTTGATGGCGGCGCAGACGGTGTCCACGGCCTCGTCCTGGCCCACGATGTGGGCCTTGAGGCGCCGGTCCAGCTCGGCGAGCTTCTTGTGCTCGTCCTCGCGGATGGTGGAGGCGGGGATCTTGGTCCAGAGCTCGATGATGCGGGCGAAGTTGTCCATGCCCAGCTCCGGGACGCCCTCGCTCTGGAGCTTGAGCTTCTCGTCGGAAATGGCGATCTCCCGGCCTCTGAGCTTGGCAAGGCGGGCGTAGTCCTCCTCGGCGTAGGGACTCTGGTCCGTCTCCGGGCGCTCCAGCAAGAGCTCCCGCTCCTTGGAGATGTCCGCCAGCTCCTTGTCGATCTCGGCAAGGCGGGCGTAATTTTTGCTCTTGAGGTTCACGTCCGAGCAGGCCTCGTCGATAAGGTCAATGGCCTTGTCGGGCAAAAAGCGGTCGGTGATATACCGCTCGGAGAGGAGCACCGCCTGACGGCACATGGCCTCCGAGATACGCACGCCGTGGAACTGCTCGTAGTAGGGAGCGATGCCCTTGATGATGTTGATGGAATCCTCCACGCTGGGCTCCGAGACGGTGACGGGCTGGAAGCGGCGCTCCAGGGCGGAGTCCTTTTCGATGTGCTTGCGGTACTCGGCGAAGGTGGTGGCGCCGATGACCTGTATTTCGCCACGGGAGAGGGCGGGCTTTAAGATGTTGGCGGCGTTCATGGACCCCTCGGCGTCGCCGGCGCCCACCAGGGTGTGGACCTCGTCGATGACCAGGATGATATTGCCGATCTTGCGGATCTCCTCGATGAGGCCCTTCATACGGGACTCAAACTGGCCCCTAAACTGGGTGCCGGCCACAAGGCTGGTGAGGTCCAGGAGGTAGACCTCCTTGTCCCGCAGCTTGTAGGGCACGTCCCCGGCCTCGATGCGCTGGGCAAGGCCCTCGGCGATGGCCGTCTTGCCCACGCCTGGTTCGCCGATGAGGCAGGGGTTATTCTTCTGGCGGCGGTTGAGGATCTGGATGACCCGCTCCATCTCCTCGTCCCGGCCGATGAGGCGGTCCAGCTTCCCCTCCTTGGCCTTGGCGGTGAGAGAGATGCAGTAGGTGTCCAGGTACTTGCGCTTTTTGTCCCGGTTTTCACGGGTCTGGCGCTTGTCGGGCTCGCTGTGGGGCGGCTCCTCGCTCTGGGGGGGCTGCGCGCCGAAGAGCTTGTTGAGGAAGGGGAAGGTGGCGGTCTTGCCGGAGTCGTCCTCGCCGCCGTCTACCTCGGCGGGGAGCTCCTCGGCGCCGCCGAAGGCCTCCATCATCTCGTCGGCCAGCTGCTCGACCTCGTCCTCATTGATGCCCATTTTCTTCATGATGTCGTCCACGGGCTTCAGGCCCAGCTCACGGGCGCACTTGAGGCACAGTCCCTCGCTGGTGGTCTTGGAGCCCTCGATCTTGGTGACAAAGATGACTGCCGGCTTCTTGTGGCAGCGTGAACAAAGGGTTGGTTGCATGGCGAACTTCCTTTCAGCGGGCCTTGCGCTTGCGCATAAGGCCGGCGAACATGGCGATATAGCTGACAAAGGCGGCGAGCGCCAGGGCGGCCGCGCAGATCATGAGCGCGTGGGCGGCGGACGCCGGAATGGGGAACAGCATGAGCGCCACGCCCACGGCAAAGAGGACGGCGGTGGCGGTCTTGCCGATCATGTTGGAGGCGGGCATCTCCCCGCTCATATGGCCGGAAACGAGGGCGCCCCCGGCGGTCATCAGGAGCTCCTTGGCCAGGAAAAACCAGGGGATCCAGCCGGGGATCATGTGCCGGAGGGCGAGGCAGGTGACCATGGCGACGGTCATCAGCTTATCGCCGGCGGGGTCCAGTATTTTCCCCAGATTCGTGATGAAGTTATACTTCCGGGCGATGTATCCGTCCAGGAAGTCGGTGACAGCCGCCAGAAGGAAAATGGCCGCCGCCCAGGTCATGGCGTGCTCCCCGCCGGAGAAAAAGGCCCACACGAAGGCGGGCACCATCAGAATACGCGCCCCGGAGAGGATGTTGGGAATGTTCTTCATCTCTCTATATATCCCTTTCAGAACAATTTTTAGAGATGTAAAAGCTCGGCAAGCTTATTGGACTCCACCACGGCCTTGTAGATCAAAGTCTTCTCCTCCATGGCGGGCTTTAAAAGGATGCCCAAATACCGGCAGAAGCATCCGAGGATGAAGATGATGAGGATGCCCCGGATGACGCCCAGGGCCGCGCCGGTGATGTGGTTCAGATTCTCGTGGCCGGGGATGCCGAAGTGGAGGTCCAGGATATTGGCCGCTACGGTGAAGATACAGATGAGGACTACGAAGGCCACGGCGAAGAGGAGAACGAAGGAGAGACGCCCGCACAGAAGGCCCGTCAGGTGCTGGGTCATCTGGGTGTCCACCTTATCGTACCGGTCGGCGGTGTCCTGGGCCAGGGTCCTGGCGGCGGGGTCGGCGATGCCCAGCTTTCGAAGGACCGCCAGGGACACGGCGAAGACGTCCAGCTTCTCCCGCTCGTCTACGGAGAGACCGGGGTCGATGACGGCGCCGGAGTCCTCGTCCGCGCTGTCGCCGCCGGTCATGGCGCTCTCCACCACGCTGACGGCGAAGGGCTCCACCACCTCGCTCAGGTCGTCCTCGTAGGCGGTAGCCACCAGATTGGCCCCGTAGAGGCAGATGGCGATGGCGACGATCCACATGACGCCGTTGATGATCCCGGAGCGGAACCCGCGCCAGGCGCACAGCGCCACGATGCCCACCAGGGCCAGGTCAAGAATCAGGCTCATATGCTGTCTCCTTTATGGTAAGGAAAGTCATTTCTCTTTTCCGTATACGTAGGCCGAGAAGGTCCCGGCGGCGAGAATGGCGCCGTCCGGCCGGTAGAGGAGCTTACGGACGGCGGGATCGCACTCAAAGCGCTCCTGAAGGGTAAAGGAGGTGTCGTAGACCTCGATGTGGCCCTCCAGGCTCAGGGCGAGGCGCCCCGTCCCCGCCGCCATGGGACCGGGAGCGGCGGCAAGGTCAAGGCTCCCCAGCTCCTCGCCGGAGGGCGAGAGGGTGACGGCGGTGAAGCCGTCGCCCACCTGGAAATCCGAGAGGGCCAGGGCGGTGAAATCCTGCCCCAGGGCGTAAGCGCGCAGGTACCTGCCGGCGAATTCATAGCGCCAGCTCTCCGCAAGCTCCGGGCTCAGGCCCAGGACGCGCTCCGGCGTCACGCAGACAAGGCCCTCTTCGGTGTAGGCGAAATCAATGATGAGGCCGGGATAGGTATACTGCCCCGCAAGGTCGGTGCTGTCCAGCCGCATGGAGACCAGGCGGCAGCCGCCGGACCCGACGGTGAGCACCGCCAGGTCCGTCCGCCCGGAGACGTGGGCCCGGAGGATCCGCGCCGTGCCGGCGGACCAGCGGTAGATGGCCTTGCCCAGGGAGTTGTAGACAGTGACGATGCCGTAATAGCCGTCCGCCTCGGTGCAGACGGTGAGGTAGCCCAGCTCGTTCACATCCGCCGAGACGATGGGATGTTCCGTGGCGATCTCGGCGATGGAGCCGTCGGTATCGAAGAAGATGACAAGATTGCCGCCCACGTCAAAGGCCGCGCGGTAGTCCGCCGTGCCGGTGAGCGCCGGGGAGGTCCAGGCGAAGAGGCGCGACCAGCTCAGCTCCCCCGCCTCGTCGTAGACGAAAAGGCCGGCGTTGGAGGCCACGGCCATGCCGCCGTCGAGCTCCGTAAAAGCGCCGCCGTCGGCGTTGTCGTAGAAAAACTCGCTGACGCCCGTGCGGCCCGTGAGCTTGCGCCACCAGGCGCGCAGGCCCCCCTCCTGCTGGCTCTTCACCGCCAGGGCCACGGCGAGAATGGCCGCCGCCACGAGAAGCAATATGAGGACGGCCCGCCAGAGGCCCCTGTTTTTTCCGTGCTTCTCTTTCATGACACGACCTCAAGTTTTATTCTAACACATCAGTATAGCACATCTGTGAAGATTTTGCAAATTACAATTCATTCACAATCCATCATTTCCCCCACCGGCCCGTCATACCAGACGCGATTGAGGTAGAGCCCCTGGGGCGGGACCGTGGGGCCGGTGAGGCGGCGGTCGCGGCTCTCAAGGAGCGCCGGGATATCCTCGGGGCGAAGCTTCCCCTCCGAGCAGTAGACTACGGTGCCCATGATGGCCCGGACCATGTTGTAGAGAAAGCCGTCGGCGCATACCCGCATGGTGATGAGACTGCCGTCCTCGTCGATCTCGCACCAGTAGACGGTGCGGACGGTGGTCTTCGTCTCCGTGCCCACGGATCGCACGGCGGCGAAGTCGTGGGTGCCCACAAACCGGGCGGCGGCGGCGCGCATCACGTCCGGCTTCAAAGGCGAGGGGTAGAACCAGGCGCGGTCCCGCTCAAAGGGGTCGGGGATGCGGGTGTTGCGGATGCGGTAGATATATTCCTTTTTCTTGCAGGACAGGATGGCGTTGAAGTCCTCCGGCGCGTCCACGCAGGCGAGACACGCGATGTCCCGGGGCAGGCGGGCGTTCAGCGCCAGGGGGAATTTCGCCGCCGGGATGGTGGTGTCGGACCGGAAATTGGCACAGTAATTAAGGGCGTGGACGCCGGCGTCCGTCCGCCCGCAGCCGGTGACGCGCGCGCGCTCGCCGGTGAGCTTATAGATCGCCGTCTCCACCGTCTCGGCCACCGTCACGTCGTTTTTCTGCACCTGCCAGCCGTGGTAGGCGGTGCCGGCGTACCGGAGCTTTAAAGCGATATTTCTCATGGCAAACTCCTTCCGCCGTCAGAGGCTTGGACTCACAGGCCGAATTTCGATAAGACGACGACCGCCGCCACCAACGCCGCGCCCAGGCACAGCGCCAGCACGTCCCGGGCGGCCATGTGGAGGACGTTGAGGCGCGTGCGTCCCTCGCCGCCGTGGTAACAGCGGGCCTCCATGGCCGTGGCCAGCTCGTCGGCGCGGCGGAAGGAGGAGAGGAAGAGCGGGATGAGGATGGGCAGCATGGCCTTGGCTTTCTGGATGAGGTTCCCGGTATCGAACTCGGCCCCACGGGCCTTCTGGGCGGAGATGATCTTGTCCGTCTCCTCGATGAGAGTGGGGATGAGCCGCAGGGCCATGCTCATCATCATGGCAAGCTCGTGGACGGGGACCTTCAGCACCTTCAGCGGCTTCATGAGAAGCTCCAGGCCATAGGTGAGCATGATGGGCGAGGTGGTGTAGGTCAGCATAAAGGTGCCCATCACCAGCATAATGATCCGCAGGACCATGAAAATAGCGTTTTCGATGCCCTCCCGGGTGATCTTGAAGATCCAGAACTGGGCGATGGGCTCTCCCCTGCCGTAAAAGAGGTTCAGAAGGCCCGTGAGGAGGACGATGAAGATGAGGGGCTTCAGGCCCTTCAGCATGGCCGAGAGGCGTATGCGGGCCACGGCAATGGCGGCGGCGAGGCATACCCCCACCAGAAGATAGGCCAGCCACGTCTTGGCGCAGAAGAGGGCCACGATATAGAGGACCACCAGGAGGATCTTCGTCCGGGGGTCCAGGCGGTGGACCACGGTGGTGCCGGGGAAATACTGGCCCAGAGTCACGTCTTTAAGCACGGTCCCGCCCCCTTTCCAGCGCCATGAGGGCGTCCGCCATGCGCTCCACGGTGTAGACATTGCCGGGAACGGCCACACCTAGGGCGCGAAGGCGCAGGGCAAGGTCGGTCATCACCGGCGTGGCAAGGCCCATGGCCCGCAGCTCCTCCCCGTGGGAGAAGACCTCCTCCGGCGTGCCGGTCATGGCCACGCGGCCGTGTTCCAGCACCGCCATACGGTGGGCGTAACGGGCGGCCTCGTCCATGGAGTGGGTGACGATGACGATAGCGGCGTTCGTTTCGTCGTGGTAGGTCAGGATGTTCTCCATGATGCTCTCCCGCCCCGCCGGGTCCAGGCCCGCCATGGGCTCGTCCAGCACCAGGACCTCCGGCAGCATGGCGATAACGCCGGCGATGGCCGCGCGGCGCTTCTGCCCGCCGGAGAGGTCGAAGGGCGCGCGCTCCAGCACATCCTCTTCCAGGCCCACGAACCGGGCGGCGAGGCGGACGCGCTCGTCGATCTCCTCCTGAGGGAGCTTCATGTTCTTGGGGCCGAAGGCGATGTCCTTGTAGACCGTCTCCTCAAAAAGCTGGTATTCCGGGTACTGGAAGACGAGGCCCACGGCGGCTCTCGCGGCCTTCACGGACTTTTTGGACTCGAAAATGTCCTGGCCGCCCAGCAGGACCCGGCCGGAGGTGGGCTTGATGAGGGCGTTCAAATGCTGGATGAGGGTGCTCTTCCCCGATCCGGTGTGGCCGATGAGGGCCAGGATCTCGCCCTTGCGGATCTCCAGATCCACGTCCCGCACCGCCGTCAGCTCAAAGGGCGTGCCCTGGGAGTAGACGTGGGTCAGGTGTTCGATTTTCAGGATGGGTTCGTTCATTCGGTATTCCTTTCGGTGTGGCTTCGGGTCTCCCGAATGCCGCCCGGTTATTTGTATCTGTCCGCCAGGACCTGGGCGCACTCCTCCACGGTGAGGGCGGTGAGGGGCAGGTCCACGCCGCGCTTGCGCATCTCCCACATAAGGCGCACCGTCTCGGGGACGGAGAGGCCCAGGGCCTCCAGCTCCTCCACACGGGGGAAGACCTCCCGGGGCGTGCCGTCCATGACCACCTTCCCGTCAGACATGACCACCACTCGGTCGGCCCGGACGGCCTCCTCCATATGGTGGGTGATGAGGATGACGGTGGAGCCGTATTCCCGGCGGAGCTTCTCGATGATGTCCATCACGTCCCGCCGTCCCTGGGGGTCCAACATGGCGGTGGGCTCGTCAAAGACCACGCACTCAGGACGCATGGCCAGCACGCCGGCAATAGCCACCCGCTGCTTCTGGCCGCCGGAGAGGAGGTGCGGAGCGTGGTCGCGAAAGTCGTACATCCCCACCATCCTGAGGGCCTCGTCCACGCGGCGGCGAATCTCCGGCGTGGGCACGCCCAGGTTCTCCGGGGCGAAGGCGACGTCCTCCTCCACCACGTTGGAGACGATCTGGTTGTCCGGGTTCTGAAAGACCATCCCCACGCGTCTTCGGATCTCCAGCGTCAGGTCCTCGGCCTTGGTGTCCATGCCGAAGACGGTGACGGTCCCGCCCTTGGGCAGCAGCAGGGCGTTCAGGTGCCGCGCCAGCGTGGACTTTCCGGACCCGTTGTGGCCCAAAATCGCCACGAAGGAGCCCTTCTCGATCCGCAGACTCACCCCGGACAGCACATCCTCCGCCGTCTCCCCCTCGTCGGGGGTGTAGAAAAAGGTGAGATTATCGATTTGAATGGGTGACTTATCCATAGTTCTCCTTAAAACTCCACCCGGCACGCCGCGCCGCAGGAGTTTTTCATAAAAGGCAGGACACGGTAGAATAAATTATCTCCGTTGTCCGCTTGTGCCGTCCCTTGCCGTCTTCTGTGGTCAGGAGGAGGCGATTTCTGCTTCCCGTAGGCAGAAGACTTTCTCGGAGCCAGTACCTCCCCTTGAGGTCCGGCTCACCTTGGACCGCGCAGCCCTCAAAGCGCAATCTCCGAAGGCGCCGGCTCGGATGGACGCACACGGCGGAGCAGTCCAATTCCAGTATCAGGCGATCGCCGTCAAGTACGGCATCTGTGATCAAAGCGTCTCCCAACGGGGTTTCCCATGTCCAGGGGACATATGGTTCGTCGCGGTCCTGCGTCTTTCTCTCCATGGTTAACGCTCCCCTTCCGCTCAAAACTCCACCCGGCACGCCGCGCCGCAGGGTAAGGGGAGGCCGGTGGCGGTGACGGGGAGGCCAAGCTCGTCGGAGGCGGCTTTGCCGCCGGGGAGGCTGGTTTCCGCCACGTAGCCGATGGTGGAGGCCGAAAGGCCGGTGGTGTAGGAGCTGATGAGGACAAAGAGCGGGTCCCGTGCCAGCACCCCGGCGCAAAGGCGCACGAAGGGCGCGAGGCTCGTCTCCAGCTTCCAGACCTCGCCGCCGGGGCCCCGGCCGTAGCTGGGCGGGTCCATGATGAGGGCGTCGTAGCGGTGCCCGCGCCTTATCTCCCGCTCCACGAATTTGGCGCAGTCGTCCACGATCCAGCGGACGTTCTGATTCTCCACGCCGGAGGAAACGGCGTTCTCCTTGGCCCACTGGACCATGCCCTTCGCCGCGTCCACGTGGCAGACGCTGGCTCCCGCCTTCAGCGCCGCCACGGTGGCGGCGCCGGTGTAAGCGAAGAGGTTCAGCACCGAAACGGGCCTTCCGGCCTTTTTGATCTTCTCCGCACACCAGTCCCAGTTGGCGGCCTGCTCGGGGAAAAGGCCGGTGTGCTTGAAGTTCATGGGCTTGACGTTGAAGGTAAGGTCCCGGTAGCGCACCTGCCAGCTCTCCGGCACGTCCCGCTTGTCCCAAGCCCCGCCGCCGGCGGAGGAACGCTGATACCGGGCGTCCGCCCGACGCCAGCGCGGGTCGGTCCTGGGGGTGTCCCAGATGACCTGGGGGTCCGGGCGGATCAGGATCTGGTCCCCCCAGCGCTCCAGCCGCTCGCCCTTCGAGCAGTCGATGAGCTCATAGTCCTTCCATTTTTCCGCAGCCCACATAGTCTTTCTCCATACTTTCCTAATACTCCAATGATATAAGATATCATTTTATCCGTGTAAAGTCAACGGTGGGAATGGCAATCTTCCGGGGGAAAAGCGCCTTGATTCCGGCAATTTGATGTGCTATAATCTGCTTTATCCACTTCCAACATAAAAAGGCCGTGAGGTGACAGGTCATGAGGGCTCAAACAACCCGCGGCCGGCGCGCCCTTTCCGTCTGGGCGGCGCTTTTGGCTGTCCTTTTGACGGGCTGTGCCCCGCTGGCCTATGGCGCGCCCCCGGCGGACACCGCCGCCCCGGCTCCGACGGCCTCCGAGGTCCCCTCGATGCCGGCTCCCACGAAGGCCCCTCCCCTGCCCACCGAGACCGTGACGGTCCCCACCGTGCCGCCGGTGACGGCTCCGGCGGACACGGTCCCGCCGGTGATCGAGGGCACGTCGGACAGGACCGTGCCGGCGGGCGAGTCCGTCTCCTACCGGGAGGGGGTGACGGCCACGGACGATGTGGACGGGGTCGTGGATCTGGAGATCGACTCCTCCGCCGTCAATCTGCTGGTCCCCGGCGTCTATCCCCTCACCTACCTCGCCCGGGACAGCGCCGGCAACGAGACGGCCGTCACCGTGACGGTGACGGTGACGGAACCGGCGCCTTCCGTCAGCTATAAGGACCCCCGGGAGGCCACCGAGGAGGACGTCAACGCCTTGGCGCAGGAGATCCTTGACAGCATCCTCAAGGACGGCATGACCCAGCGGGACCGGGCCTACGCCATCTTCAAGTACGTCCACAAAAACATCGCCTACGTGGGCTCCTCCGATAAGACCGACTGGATCGCCGGGGCCTACGCGGGCTTTACCAGGCGGCAGGGCGACTGCTTTACATATTTTGCCTGCTCCAAGGCCCTGCTGACGCTGGCGGGCATCCCCAACGTGGACCTGGAGCGCGTGGGCGGCACCACCCGCCACTATTGGCAGCTGGTGGACGTGGGCGAGGGGTATATGCACTTTGACGCCTGCCCCCACAACCACGCCCCCTTCACCACCTTCCTGCTCACCGAGCCCGAGGCCCGCGCCTTCACCGAGGCCATGGCCTGGTACAGGCCCAACTACTACGTCTACGACTACGCCTCCTGCCCCGTCCCCGTGGTGGGCCTGGACGAGTCCGAACGCAACCCCCAGCCGGCGGAAACGGGGCCGGAGACGGAAACGCCTACTGAACCTGAAGCGCCTGCGGAACCGGAGACGCCAATCGAGCCGGAGACGCCTGAGGAACCGGAGACACCTACAGAACCCGAGACACCTACAGAACCGGAGGCGGAAACTCAGCCGGAGACGGAGACGATCGAATAAAGATACGGCTCTGTCCTCCCGCCTTCGCTTCCCCCCTGCCCCCCTCCTACGAGGAGGGGGCTTAAAAAGGTTTGCGCCGCTTTGCGGCGCAATTTTTTATAAACGCGGCGCAAAGCGCCGCAACCTTATTCCACCGAGGCCCAGCCCGCGTAGAACGCTGGGTGAGGCTGTTGCGATGAACCTGAAAAAGCCGGCGAATTGGAGTTGGAAGAACTCCGCTTCGCCAGCCCGTACCACCTTATTTACCATTTTCAGTCACTCATACGCTCGTTTATGCTGGGCGTGAGGTGGTTTTTCGACAGGCTGAGCCTGCGGCTTCGGCGCAGGCTTTATTTTATCCGTTGATATGGGGGCTTACCTCGTGCTGTCCCGGACCGCAAGGGTCGTGGAGAGGGTGACGACCGGCTCCACGGGCTTGCCGTGGAGCACATACGACACCGCCGCCGTGCTCAGCCGCGGCTCGGAGGCGATATCCGAAAGGCGTACCTTGTCTTCCACGCCTCAGCTTCCTTTGTCAAAAAGCTCTACTCAAGCCTGTTCCTCCTGACGGAAAAGGCCAACGGCGTTTTGCGACTGGCTGACCCACTCCTCGGTCCCTACGGCAAGGAACAGGACGTCGCCGTCCTCGGGGGTTCCGAGGGGCGTGTCGAAATCATAGGAAAAATCGGTGTGTCCGTTGCCGCGTCCGATCAAGAGGCCGCCCTGCACAGGCTCGCCGCGGTATGTGACGGAAAAGAGCCTGCCCAGCTGCTCCCGCAGCTGCGGCGTGTTTTCCCGCCCCTGGGACGGGACATTGTCCCGTGCCACGTCAAAGACCGCCAGACTCTGCGTTTTGAGAATCGCCAGCTCCGCCGGGGTCCCCGACGCTCCGTCCCACGCGACGTTTTTAAACGACACGGCTTTGTCGGAAATACGTAAGTCCCACGCCTCGGCGCAGTTCCCATAGTAGGAAAACTCGGGTTTTCCGTCCTTCCAGACGACCCGGACCGCAAAGCCCTCGGCCCGACTGTCATTGGAATCGTTGACGGGCACCGCAAAGCTCCACTTGGGCGGCTCCTGCGCGTCGGCCTCCCCGGTATCGAAGAACGCCGCCACACCTTTGCCCGCGATAAAGGCCAAAAAAACGACCGTCAACGCGGCCAAAGCGATTACCGCGTACTTGATCCTGCCGCAAAAGCGATCAAAAAGCAAATCCATGGTTTTTATCTGCTCCTTTCTTCACAGACAGTCAGAAA
>CANQSD010000054.1 GCA_947626385.1 uncultured Oscillospiraceae bacterium
TCAGTTCTACAAGACTGTTTTTTTCACCTCACTTTCGGTCTTGTGCCTAACCTTTTCAGTTAGGAACGAGTCGCACGACAATTGTCCCGGAGGAGGCGGAGGTTGTGCGGACGATTTTTGATTTGTACATCCAGGGGAACGGTGTTCGAAAAATAAAAAAGTACCTGGAATCCCACGGCATCAAGACCGTCACCGGTAAGACCGAGTGGAGCACATCCACCATAGACCGGATGCTCAGTAACGAGAAATACGCCGGAGATGTGCTGATGCAGAAGACCTACACGCCGGATTTTCTGACAGGCAAGAAGGAGAAGAATCGCGGGCAGGTGGAGAGGTATCTGGTGGAGAACGCCCACGAGCCGATTATCGACAGGGCAATGTTTGATAGGGTGCAGGAGATGAAGGGGCATACAGGACGAAAGTAAGAAGTGTTTGCCTGCGAAAAGACTTGCTATTGTCCATACAATCGTATATAATATACAGAGCAACGGAAAGGAGCTGCGGAAAATGGCAAAGACGGCGAATTTGTACGCGAGGATCGAACCTGAACTGAAAGAGCAGGCGGAGGAGATCCTCTTATCCCTGGGCATACCGGCCTCCAATGCCATTACCATGTTTTACAGGCAGATCGTCCTCCAACGTGGACTGCCCTTTGCCGTGAAGCTGCCGGCAAATGTCCCTGTGGACGCAAGCAAGCTCACGGAGGCAGAGATGGACGCGGAGCTTGAGAAGGGGTATGCCGATGTAAAGGCAGGGAGGACCCGCGATGCCGGGAGCGTCTTTGCGGATATACGAAGGGACTACGGAGTATGACGTACCGCGTGACGATTTCCGTCCAAGCGGAAGCGGACTTGCGCGGGATCTATGAGTATATCGCGTTCAAGCTTCGCTCCACGATCAACGCCGCGGGGCAGCTTGAACGGTTGGAGAAGGCCATCAACGGGCTTGACATGATGTCGGAACGGTATGCCCTTTGCGGCGTGGGAAGGTGGGCGGAGCGTGGGTTTCGCAAAATGCCAGTGGACAACTATCTCGTTTTCTACATTCCGGATAACGAGGCCCGAACCATCCATGTACTCCGGGTCATGTACGGCGGGATGGATGTGAAACGGGAGTTGGAAAGCAACACGTAAACACAATGAGAAATGCCCTACTGAAAAAAATAGGAGTATCCACTTACTCCAAAAGAAACAGCCCGCTTTGCGGGCTGTTTTCTTTTGGAGGAGCTTCCTGTGATAAAAACAAAAAAGCTCCCCCCGCCGTAGGTTGAACTGCGGCGGGGGGAGCGGGGTTATTGGGGGGTAGGGGAGTGGCGGTTAGGCGTCGGCCTTGTCCTTGGCGGGGTCGAGGGCAAGGAAGCGGGAGAACACGGCGCAGGTTTCCGCACGGGTGATCTCGCCTTCCGGATCCAGACGGTTGCCGTCCTTGCCAAGGAGGATGCCCTCACGATAGGCCCAGCAGACAGCCTCGTTTGCCCAGGGAGCGATGGAATCGCGATCCACGATGGCCTCGGGGATGACGGTGCCGTCGGTGCGGACGTCATAGCCCTGAAGCTGCGCGTACCGCCAGAGCATCACGATCAGCTCCTGACGAGTGACATTGCGGGTGGGCTCGTAGAGGTCGTCACTCACGCCCAGGATGACCTTGACGGAGGAGGCCCAGTCAACGGCCTTGGCGAAGTAATCGGTGGTCGCGACGTCGGTGAAGGCGGCGGGATCGGTCACTTCGGGCTCCTTCTCGATCCTATGGAAGATGACGGCGGCCATGCCGCGCTCCAGGAATGTTTCAGGAGCAAAGCGGGTCTCGGAAACGCCGCCGAGGTAGCCGTCGGCCAGCATTTCCTTCACGTACTCAAAGTACCACTGCTCGGAGGACAGGTCTTCGAAGGTCTCGGGGACCTTGACGGGCGTATCCTCTTCCTTGCCGGGATCGGAGGGCTCATCGGGCACATCGGGCACATCGGGCTCATCGGGCTCGACAGGAGTGGTGGGAGGCGTGAGAGCGGGGATCTTAACTTCGGGGATCTCAGGCTGCTGTTCCTCATCGATCTCCGGACCCTTGGCTTCGCCGTCTTCCTCAACGGTCATGTCGAAGGCGGCGGTCTGCGAGGAGTAGGACGCCTTGTAGGTGAACACGACGGAGGCCACGACCTCGCCTTCGATGGTGGCGCCGTCCGCGAAAGCGATGATAATCTCATGGTTATCCGCGTCATGGCGGCTGCGCATCAGAATGGTGCTGTCGTTGACGGACTGGAAGGTAAGGACTTCGCTGTCGTAGGTCAGCTTCACGAGGCCGTTGGTGGTCGCGTCGGCCACGACGGGAACGGTAACGGTGCGCTTGCCAGTGTCCACCTTGATCCCGCCGCCGGCGGTGCCGGTCTCGCCGGAGGAGATGCCGTTCAGGCTGCCGGTCAAGGGCAGAGGCTCCATGGTGGCGGAACCATCGACGACGAGCTGAGTATCGGGCTCGGTAGTCTCGGGCTCAATAACGGATTTCATGGACTGTGCTTCAACAGTGCCGACTATGACAGCCTGAGCTTCACCGTAGACGGTATTACCAGCGTCAGGGACCTCAGTGTTGACGTCTTCCACATCCAGGAACAGGCCGGGCCAGACACCCTCGCCAAAGTCGCCCATGGGAGTAATGGAATAGGAGAAGCTGTTGTCAGCACCCTCTTCAAGCTCGAGGCGGACAACCTCATTGGTGTCGTTGCGCATGATAGAGATGTAGAAGGCTCCATCCTCGCCAATAACCATGTTGGAATAAGGCAACAAACCGTTATCAGGATGAACGAAACCGTCAAAGGACCAATCAAAGCCTGTGCTTCTTAACGGGAAGATGCTCATGGAAGCGCTCTGACCTTGATTATAAATCATAAACTTCCACATATATCCGGCATCTGTCAAGGCGTAAATTACATATTCACCGGAATTTGCACCACTGGTCCACGGCTTATCCACTGCGGCAATCGTGTATGTATTGCCGTAGGTTGCGGCATATTGACTAAGGTTAAAGCCAAGGAACTGAGGATTAAAGGGGTCGTCTCCAGGAACCAAAAAGTTATACATCGTAGTGCTGAAGCCGGACTTTTGAGACCAAGTCATGTCGAACGGGAGAAGCCCTTCATAGTCTTCACTGTAAACAGGAACTTCGGATACTTTAAGTTCGTCGCCAACACCGTCAGCGGGAAGCTGATGGATGTAACCGTTACCGTCAACAGTAAGAATCGTGTTGTCAGAATACCTAGTTGTGGCTGTGGGATAAACAGTCTCATCCTCGTCGCCCTCGTTATAGGTGAGCTTGCCTTCATCAAAATTCCAGGTGAATACTTTGGCATAGCCTTCAGCGTCGCCCAGAATACCGTGGGCCGTGACGGGGATGGTGAAGACGGTGACAGGGACCTTGACGGTCACGGGCTCTCCCTCCGGAGAGGCATTGGCAGTGACAACGATATTCGTCTCGCCCTTGCCGACAGCCGTGACAAGGCCGGTGTCGTCCACAGTGGCCACGGAATCATCCTCAGACTTCCAGCTCACAGTCCGGTCCAGAAGGTTCTTGGGTTCGGCCTTGGCGCTGAGCTGAGCGGTGGACCCGACGACCATTTCGAGAGAGTCGGCATCCACAGTGACGCCAGTGGCTATCTCCGCGTCGCCCATGGTACTCAGGCGGAAGGTACTCACGTTGCCGGCAACATCCGTGACCTGGATGATGTAAACGTCATCAGTCAGCGTGTCCACCCTCGTGTCAAGAATACCATAACTGACATAACTACCGGAGTAATACCCATCAAACTCAGCCGTATAAGGTTCGTTGGGGGCGGTGGGGGTAAAGTTGGGAATATCATCCAAGTAGTCAGAAAGGCTGGAGTAAACACCGGGATTGTACTCATAGGCCAGAGCATCGCCGGCGTCACCCCACAGAGTGATGTCAATGACGGAGTTGTTGTCCACGACCTCGGCGAAGATGTGCATGTTGCCATCGTCGTCCTCGTCATTGGAGTACGAAGCGCTGATGATCTCAGGCTCCTCAAGATCCAGGATCAGGGTGGTGCTCAGGAACGCGCCCTCGCCCAGCTCGCCGTTGGCGTTGTCGCCGTCGGTGAGAGCATCCCAATCATATTTGCCATTCGCGTCAGCGTAATACTCAGGGGCACGGACCACGGAAATGGTGATCTCGTCCACGGTCACGCCCTCGGGGATCGCTTCGATGGCGGCGGCCAGGTCCACATCCGCCACATTGAACAGACTGTAGTAGAGGCGGCCCTGGGTGTCGGGACGGAGCCACAGTGCGGAGGACTCATAATAGGTAACGCCGTACTCGGGGCCGTTGTCCTCGGAACGCCACAGGACATGGGTGCCGTTCTCGTCCTCGTAGGTGATCTGGGTCATGCCGTTGCCGGAGTTGCGGATGGGGGTGTAGCGGTACTGGAGCGCGCCGGTGATGTTGCCGATGGAATCGCCATCGACATAGATGTAATTGTCGTCCTCAAGGATGATGTTGGTGAGGCCGTCGTTGCCCTGGCCAGTGAAGATGGTGGGGGCAGTGTAGGGATAGCGGTCGCCGACAGACATGGTTCCGGTCTGGAAGGCATCCCACCACTCGTCGCCGGTGCCGATCTCGTACATGGAGGGCTCGGTCCAGCTGCCGTAGTAGCCGAGGATGGGGAGGCTCAGATCGGGATATTTCAGGCCCTCGATGGAGGACATGGCGGTGGCGGTGACAAAGCCCTCCACATAGCCGCCCACGGGGTAGTTGTCCTCGTCCAGCTCGAAGCCGGTGATCACGGCCTTCACCGTCACGGAGCCCTTGCCGGGCACGGCGGCGTAAGCCTGGCCCATGGCCAGCAGGGCGGAGACATCGTGGGTGTCCACGTCGTCGTCTTCGTCCACTTTACCGTTCTCAAGAGGATCGCCGTTCACGATGCTCTCGAGCAGGAGATCGGCGTCGGCGCGGTCCACGTTGCCGTCCTTGTTGAAGTCGTACTTCTTATCAATGCCCTTCGCGGCCAGCTTCACGCCGTCCACATAGAATTCGACCTTTGCGTCGACACCCTTGGTGGAGCCCAGAAGATAACCACCCTGGGAGTCCTGGGTGAACATATCGGCGTCGAAAGAGTAGTACATGGTGGAGGCGGTCAGGTTATGTACGGTAAACTCGAAGGTGTACTCGCCCTTCTTCTCGATGTCCTCGCCAAGCTCGACCTTGACCTTGCCGTCGTCCCGGCCGTTCACGGTGAGGAAGCCGGGGGTGATGACAGCGGCGTTGGCGTTGACAAGGCCCGCGCCCTGCTGAAGCAGGGAATAGTAGTGGCCGTCGGCGTCCTTCAAGGGCGTGGCGGTGCTCATCATCAGGGCCATGGTCAGCGCCCGGTTGTTCATGTCGCCCTGATACCCTCTGGAAGCAAGGCTCTGCTGGACAAGAGCGCCGATACCGGTGATCTGGGGGGCCGCCATGGAGGTGCCGCTCATGAGCTCGTAGCCATCGGGGCTGGCAAGACCGTTGACAGACCAGATGTTGCCGCCGGGGGCGGTGATCTCCGGCTTGAGCTCCAGCGCGCCGGTGATGCCCCAGGAGCTAAATTCGCTCATGGTGAAGTAATTGGATTTGTAATCAGTGACCTCGACCTTGGCGTTGACCGTCAGCTTGCCGGTGACGTATTGCGCAGTTACCGGAGTCTCCTGACCACCTTCAGGCGTATAGGTATAGGTGAAGGATTCAGGTTCTTCTTCTTTACCTGCTGCAAACAACGCCTGCCCGTCGGACTGGAGAATGGAAACAACAGGGATGTGGCCGATGTAACCGGTCAGGTCCATGCTGATGGTACCGGGCTGGTTGTTGGCCACGATGACAGCCTTCGCGCCAACCGCAGCGCCGGCGTTGCCCTTGACATAGAAGCTGCTTCCGCCACGGTGCAGGACAACGATCTGATTCTCAAAGCTGCTAATTAGGTTTTGGGACTTGAGTGCCTGAAGGGCTTCCAGCTCGGAACCGGCAGAATTGGCGCTCAGCATGATATAGTCGTATTGCGTTCCGGTACCGGCAGTGTCCAGGCTGGTGAAAGCAGGAGCATTGTAGGTGATGCCAGTGTCGGTAAAGTAGAATTTATCGCTGCCCACCTGGATGGTGGGGCTGACCATACCGTCATTGTCCACAGAGGCCACGGTGAAGGAGTCGGTGTAGGAGCCGGACTCGCCGCCCATGGAGAAGCTCACGCCGTCGTTGTAGAGGCCGCCGGGGGCGCTCTCGTCAGCCCAGGCGCCGGCGTTGCCCGCGGAGAAGACCACCACGGTGTCGGTGTTTTTCAGGGTCTTCAAAAGCTCCACATAGGGGTCGTCGGCGGTAATGGGAGCGGAGAAGCCGGGAAGAGGCGAACCCAGGGAGAGGTTGACGGTGTTGGCGTTCATAAGGATGGCGTCCTCGATGGCGGCCACACAGTCGGAGTCATAAGCGCCGCCGCCGTTGCCGAAGACCTTCATGATCAGGAGCTGGGCGTCGGGGGCGTTGCCCTGCATACCCACGGCCTCGATGGCGTCCACAAAGTTTTCGCCGTCCTTCACAAGGCGGTTGGCCGCGGCGATACCGGCCACGTGGGAGCCGTGCTCACCCTCAGTGTCTTTGGCATGGGTGATGTCATTGTCTTCGTCCACATAGCACCAGCCGTAGGGGATCTTGGCGTTGAAGTAAAGTTCGTCAAGAGTCGCGCCGCTGTTCTTGCAGCTGTTGAGCTCCGTAAGGACAGCCTCGATGTCCTTCTCGGTCATCAGCAGGCTGGGGTCAAAGCCCTTGCTGACCAGCGAGGCTAAAAACGCGTCCTCGTCAAAGGACCTGTGGTCCACAGCGATACCGGTGTCGATGATGGCGATCCTGGTGCCCGCGCCGGTGAGGCCCGTGGACCAAACGTTGTTGGTGTGGGTCATATCGGTGGAGACTGCCATATCGGGGTCCTTCTCACCGCCGACGGAGATTACGTCGGGGCTGTAACGGCGCTCCACAAAGACGCTCTTGACGCCGTCCACATCCTCAATGCCCGCGATCTCGGAACGCTTGACATTGGCGGAAATGAGGTTGGTGGCCAACGTCAGATTCCAGACAACGTCCAGAGGCTGGCCGTCCAGAACGTCCTTCTCAATGGCGGTCTGAACAGCGTCCTGCCGCGCCTGGAGGGCATCACGATAGCGCATGGCGTCGGCATCGGCCGCGATGTCGATCGTGGAGTAGCCCATGGCGACGGTGGAGGGCTCCTCAAGCACGATGGAGACACGGACGACCTCGTCAGGGTTCGCCACGACGTCTTCGGGAACGGGATCTCTCAGCTTCCGGTCCTCCCGGCGCTGGATGCCGCTCTCGTCCTCCAGCTTCTCGACCTTCATGGGGATGCGTTCGTCCTCAGCGCTGCTCTCCGCCGCCAAAGCGGGGACAGAAACGCTCAGGAGCATTGCCGCAGCCATCATGAAGCAGAGAAGCTTCTTGAAGTGTTTGCGATTCTTCATTGTTTAACCTCCTGCTGATGAATATTTATCGCTGATGGTTGGTCAGCGGTTTTAAAAATGTTTGTATATAATACTAATATCTAATTAAAACAAGCCATTCGCGACGGTCTTTTTCACGTCATGCGGCGTCAGCCGCCTTGGAAATACCAATGGGTATTCCCTGCGGCGTCTTCCTTGCCTGACGCAAAAAATCCTCGCCGCTCGGTGTCTTCTTTTAAATAGATATTAGTATAACAGGATATCTTTTTTGATGAAATCAAAAAAGAGGGTGAGCATATGCTCACCCGCGCTTTAATCATAGAATGAGGTAAAGAGAAAAACGATAGATTACCCTACAGCCACCGTTGACTGCCACAAAAGCGCTATCAAACATATACAAGGGTCATGATAGACCCGTTTGCGTGGTTTGTCAAGGTTTAATATGGGATTCCGTCATATTTTTTGCCAAATTTTTTGCCATAAAAACACGTAACGTCTATATATATAAAGGTATAAAAAGGGCAGGTCTATGACCCGCCCATGTGGAGTTGTTTATGCGGTCCGATTGGCCGGGGGATTGGGAGGAAGGACTCGGCGTTGAGGTCCGGGACGTTGACGGTGAGCTCCAAATTTGATCATCCCGCCGCGTCCCTTCCGTCAGTCCTGAAAGAGGATCATGATGTAGCAGAGGTTGATGCACTTATCCTCGCTGGTGATGTCCAGCTGAAGCTCCCCGCCGGTGACGTTGACTGTAAACTGGACGGGCTGGGCGATGGGGGCGTTTTCCACGGCGACGGCGCCGTTGGCGGTGATGGTGGGGTTCTTTGAGCAGCTCCAGGGGTCGGCGAAGTACAGCGCCACGGTGTAGGTCCCGTCCTCCAGCTCGAATTTATAGTGGAGGTTCCGGTCCACGCCGCTTTCATACTGGTTTTTGGTGTAGCGGTTGGAGGCGGTCTTGTCCAGGCCGTCGCCGCCCACCTGCTCGTTGGCCCAGGTGCTGGGGGTGGACAGGCCGTGAGGGGCCTTGCCGCCGGCGGTGCCGGGGTCAGAATCGTCCCAGATGCCCCACTTTTTGCCGGTCACCGGGTCGGCGCCGTAGACCTGCTCGGTCACGGAGTTGTAGACGCCCAGGGCGTCGCCCTCAGAGACGGTGCTGGGGTCCCAGTCGCCGCAGTCCACGAAGTACGCCAGATGGTTGACGAAGGTTTTGGTGTAGACGAAGGAGCCAAGCCGCGCGGATTCCGCGCCGTCGATGCCGCTGACGGTGAGGGGGATGACGTCTGTGAGCTCCTCGCCCAGGAAGGTCTTTGTCTCGGCGGCGTTGACCACCGCCTCCGGGATATCCACGGCGACCTCGTAGAGGTCGGACTGGCCGGTATAGTTGAGGGTGTCGGCGTAGAGGACCGTGTCGCCGGACTTGATTTGAAGCGTCTTGCCGTTGTCCTCCCGGGTGAGGGAGAAGACCAGCCTGTTGACCGCGCCCTTTTCCACCTTCATCCAGTATGTGAAGCTGCCGCCCGCCGTGGCATAGCGGGAGGTGCCGCCGGCGGCGGTGTCGGCGGTGGAGCCGACGGAGCCGTTGTCTTCTAAGGTCTTCTCATACTGCCCGTAACCGGGTTGGACGGTGTCCAGGGTGGTGTATTCGAAGGGCACCACGGGCTTCTGGACCTCCACGTCGGAATCGGCGAAGGTGAAGTAGAGCCCGTAGCGCTGGGTGTGCTGGCGGTAGTGGACGGAGTAGGTGAGGGGAGAGACCTTGGTCCCCTCCAGGACGAAGGTCCCGTCCCCGGCGGGCTTCATGAAGTCATTGACGCGGGCGATGAAATCCTCGACCGTGCCCTCGCTCACGGGGATGGTCTCGGAGGCCAGGGGGCCCAGGTCCTTGGCGGCGGGGACGGTGACGTTGACGCCGGTGGTGCCGGTGGTCATGTTCTTGTCCCCCAGCTCGGCGGACAGGACGAAGGGGCCGTACTTGAAGGCATAGGCGTGGGGGTTATCCGGAAGGGCGTGGGCGGTGACGGTCTTCTCCACCGTGACGGTGAGGGTGTCGCCGGCCTTGACACTGACGGCCACGAAGCCGTTTTCCTCCTTGCCCGCCGCCGCGCCGTTGAGGGTGACGTCGAATTTCGCCGTCCAGTCGGGGACGCGCAGCTTCAGCGTGGCCGCGCCCTCGGTGACGGTAAAGGTGATCTCGTCGGAGTGCTCCAGGTCGGCGGACTGGGTGAGCTTCACCTTCTCGCCGTTATAGACGGAGGACAGATACAGCGCCACATAGACCGCGTCCCCATTGGTGTAGTAGACGCTGTCGTTGAGCTTGGACCAGCTCTCCATGCCGCTGCCGGTGCAGCACCAGAAGTTCCCCTCCGGGGTGGAGTAGACCTTGAAATAGCCGGTGGCCATGGGCTGGAAGTAGGTGGTCATGCCCGTCTCCGGGTCCTGGGAGGAGAGAATGGCGTTTATGTAGGCGTTTTCATAGTAATCCAGATACTTCTTGTCCCCGGTGACGGCAAAGAGCGTCCGGGAGAGCTTCAGCATGTTGTAGACGTTGCACGTCTCGCAGTTGGCGTTGGTGCGCTCGCCGTCCAGGACGTCGTCCTCGCCGAAGTGCTCCCACTCGGAGTTGCCGCCGGTGACGTAGGTGTGGTGCTCGGTGACCCGTGTCCAGAATTTCTCGGCGACCTCCAGCATCTGCGCGGCGTCCACCGTCTCGCCGTTCACCGTCTTGCCGTTCAGGACGATGTAGCGGTTGAGGGCCCCGATGATCTTGGGGATAGTGGTATTGGCGTGGAGGTTGTTGAGGTAGTTGGGCGTCTCGGAGAGGATCTTGTCAAAAAGCGCCTGCTCGTCGAACATATGGGCGGCGACGGCGTATTTGTCCTCCCCGGTGGCGGCGTAGAGGTTATAAAGCGCGTCGTTCATGCCGCCGTACTCGATGGCCAGGACCTTATTCTGCATGGCGGCGTCCCAGCGGGAGACGCGCTCGTAGGTCCAGTCGCCGATGCCTTTGGCGACCTCCAGGGCCGTAGCGGAGCCGGTGAGGGTGTAGACGTCCAGGAGACCTGCCAAGATCTTGTGCATGGTGTACCAAGGCACCCACGCCTGGGTGCCGATGTTGGTCAGGCCCTTCTCCACGTTGTCAAACTGGACCTCCGGCACGGAGCCGATGGTCCGCGCTCCCCAGAGGAAGCCCTTCTTCGCCCCGGCGGCCTCGGCGTTGTCCTGGCACTCCTTGAGGGCGGCGACGATGGCGTCCAGCCGCGCCTTCAGCGCCGCCCGGTCGGCCTCCGGGGTCCCGGCGTTGACGGACGCCTGCGCCAGGGCGGAGAGGTAGTGGCCCATGGTGTGCCCACCGATCAGCGCGCCCTCCCAGCCGCCGCCGTAGGAGGCGGACGCCTTGGGCGTGAGGCCGGCGTTTTTGTAGAAGTAAAAGAGCAGCTTGTCCGCGTCCAGGCTCAGAAGGTAGTCCACCTCCTTATCAAGCCCGTTGACGATATACGGGTCCGTGACCGTCACGGCGGCAAGCCCGGTAAACCCGATCCCATCCGCCGGGGAGCCGCCGGAGGGCTCCTTTTCTTCCTTCTTCTTACAGGCGGCCAAAAGCCCCATGAGAATGGTCACACAAAGTAAGACCGCGATGAAGGCTGCCGTGGGGCCTTTTTGATTTTTCTTTGACATTTTTTGCTCCTCCTTGTCTATTTTGCCCGAACAAAGCTTGCACGGTAGGGGAAAGTATGGTAAACTTACCTCACAGTATAGGCCCCGGGGGGCCAAATGTAAAGCTCATTTCACCATGAGAGGGTATCATAAGGTAATATGCTGCACTTCAATCTGTCCCACCCGGTGGAGATGCTCTGGTTCGGCGAGTTCATTGCGCCGGAGGAGGGCTTCGTCCACCTGTCCCGGGCCCTTTTTGAATACGAGCTCATGGCCGTCACCGAGGGGGAGCTCTACATCGCCGACGAGCGCTCGGAATACCGGGTGGGGGCGGGGGAGTATTTCGTCATGTCGCCCACCCGCCACCAACACGGCATCCGCAACTGCCGCTGCCGCTTCTACTGGCTCCACTTCAAGGCCGACACCCGCCCGCCGGTAACGTTCTCCCTGCCGGAGCAGGGGCGCTTCACGGACCCGGCGGCGCTGGAGGGGCTGGCGGCGCGGCTCATGGCCGCGGAGAACACGGAGCACCGGGGGACGCTGTCCCACTACGTGGCCACGGAGCTTTTGCTGGAGCTGGCCCGCCAGCAGAAGGCCCTGCCCCCCGCCGGGGAGGTCCGGAGCCACGGAGAGGAGCTGTGCGAGCGCATCCGTTCCTTTGTGGCATGGCACCGGTTTTCTGAGTTTCGCGTCTCCGATATCGCCCGGGCCCTGGGCTACCATGAAAAATACCTCTCGGCGGTCTTCCACCGCACGGAGGGTGTCACCCTCAAGCGCTATCTGGTGGAGACGCGCCTTAACGAGGCCAAGCGCTTGCTCACCGACACCGACTACGGTATCGCCGAGGTGGCCAGCTGCCTCAATTTTGCCTCCGCCCACAACTTCTCCCGCTTTTTCAAGGCGGAAACGGGCCTGACGCCCACGCAGTTTCGGGAACAGGAACATTTACGAAAAGAATAAAGGAGGTCACAGCCATGACTGCAAAGGAAGCGTTGGAAAAGCTGAAGGAAGGGAACGAAAGGTTCCTCCGATCCGACTGTCCCACGGGGGACGTCTCCCCGGCGCGGCGGGAGGCGACCGCGCAAAACGGCCAGCACCCCTACGCGGCGGTGTTGGCATGTTCGGATTCCCGGGTCATCCCGGAGCATATCTTCTCCGCCGGCATCGGGGAGCTCTTTACCGTCCGTTCCGCCGGCAACACCGTGGGGCCCACGGAGCTGGGGAGCGCCGAATACGCCGTGGACCACCTGGGCGTGCCCCTGGTGGTCGTCCTGGGCCATACCCACTGCGGCGCCGTGGCCGCCGCCCTTCAGGGCCATGCCGAGGGCCGCGTCAAGGTCATTACCGACGAGATCGCTCACGCCCTCGGCCCCGAGCGCGACCCGGACGCCGCCAGTATCCTCAACGCCCGCCACTCCGCCGACCTCCTCCGCCGGGAGCTGGGCGAGACCACCGTCGTGACAGCCCTGTATCACATCGACACGGGGAGAGTGGAGTTTTTCGAGTAGTCCCGCTAAATCGCCCGCCCCCGCACGTTCCCCTTTGTCGGAAAAGGCCAACGGCCTTTTCCGGCTTTAGTTTCTAAAGGGGTTTTGCAACGTCTCGACAAACGGGAATTTTACCTCTTTTTTCAATGCAAGCAACAAGAACGCACAAATATATCAGGACAGCGATCTCGGCAAGTGAATGATAGATATTCACCTCCAAATATCCCGTTTGCGTGCGTAGGAACATCTCAATTCCGCCAAGTGCGGCCAAGCAAATGATTGCGGCGAGATTGGATTTTCCGATTGCTTTATCTTTGATAAGCGCAAGAATCATCAGAGAAAAGCCGATCAGATTGGCGATATTTGACAAATCTTGAAGAACCGTTTTTGCGGCAGATAAAAAGTATGTGATCGTATAGGCGTCATACTCTATCATTTCACGCAAAAACAAGCTTGTCATTCCGCTCCAAACCCGCCCGATTAAAAACGCCGATGTTTCATTCAAAAGAATGGTAAGGCACGCGGCGGATAATAATTTGTTATGCTTGACTTTTAGATACTCGTAGCTGAAATACGTCAAGAATATCAACAGAGCAAAGTCAATATAACCTGCCAAAGAGGACGCGGCGGAAACGGTCTGCATCGCCTGCGCTTGTGAGACCGCGGACGAATCTGCGAGTATGGCCGTAAACGTATAAACGGCATATAGAAATACCGTTATTCCCAACGAAACAGCCGTTGATTTTGACAGCCGCCGCGTGCTGTCATAGCTTGTCTTTTCCAAAAAGGAATAAAGCAAATACAGCAGAGATAATTCGAGCAAAGCGATTAAATATAATCCGACAATTTGAAGACTGTATTTGATCAATATGACCTGGTCAAGCTCTTTTGCGGCGACAAACAAAGCAAACGAAGTCGCGGAAACAGCAAAAAGGCACAAGATATAGATGGCAAGCTTGCCAATATTTTTAAACACACTCTTATAATAGTGTTCGTTTTCCATAATGGAATAATTGAAATAGATGTCGTTCCGCCGAAATCCGTATATGACATATATGCCGACAACAAAGGAAAGGACAAGAAGGATACGGTCAAACTCCCCGTCGGTATAATGGTTCGGAAGACCAATGTGTAAGACAATAGGCAGGAAAACCGCGAAAACGATCGTTACTGTTTTTATGAGAACGGATGCCGCTTTGTTATAAAAACAGCTTTCCACAAATATCGCCCGTTCATCCCTGGGCTGTAGTTTGCTTCGGGTAAAACCGATCAACAAGCATATCGATCCCCCAAAAATAATGACCGCTTCTAAAATCACAAGGCATAGATATTTGCTTTGAGCTGTATTTTTTAGAATATTCGTCAGGCGAATTGCCCCGAGCACAGCGGATATAATGACTGACAATATGACAGCGTTTCTTGAGATTCTGCCTTTTGCCCTTTCGATTCTTTCATCGTAAAACATATGTTACTCCTTCCAAAACAGGTCGTTTAGTGTTACATCAAGCTCTTTACAAATCTTTATACACAGTCCTACAGTCGGGTTATACGCACTGTTCTCGATCATATTGATCGTTTGTCTTGATACGCCGATCCTTTTTGCCAGCTCGGTTTGCGAGAGATTTTTCGCAAGCCGTGCTTGTTTTAATTCCTCATTCATTGCAGTTCTCCGTGTCAATTATATTAGACAACTTTATTTTAGCACTGGGCAGGCTGCCTGTCAATTATATATGACAAGTTTGCTTATATTTTTTTGAACGGCTAGATCGAAAATGAATATAAATTTTTTGTATTTCCCTCTTGACAGTCTCTCCCTCCTGTGCTATAACTGTACTATAACATCTAGTACACACAATACAGTCAGGGAGGTGACGGCTTGATCGAGGTGGATTTCAGGGACGCGCGGCCGATTTATGAGC
>CANQSD010000055.1 GCA_947626385.1 uncultured Oscillospiraceae bacterium
ATAGAGGAAAATCGCCCTCCGCGATCCGCTGATCCTCGCCTTTTTCCATTTCTGGGGTGAGTTAATCAGTGGTTACCTTGGGGGAGGTGGCGCGAAGCGCCGGAAGGGTCGCCGCAGCGGGCAAATCAAACCTGCGGCGAAGCCGCAACCTTTTAAATAGCCCCTCCCTCGGGGAGGGGTGCCCGAGCGAAGCGATGGGCAGGGTGGGTGCGTCTATTAGACCGCTCAAAAACTCGCACCCACCCCCTGCCCCTCCCAAAGGGAGAGGCAACCGTAACCGGGGCTGGCGCGTTTTATCGGAACCGTTCCCGTCACACAACGTGGCACGGGCGGATTTGGAACCCGCCCCTACAGACTTGATGGATAGATAGGCAAACACAAATCGCAGTTCTTTTAATTACACCGTAGGGGCGGGCCCATGTGTCCGCCCGTCCCCCGTCCCCGCCGCGCGGGCAAATCAAACCTGCGGCGAAGCCGCAACCTTTTTAAGCCCCCCTCCTCGTAGGAGGGGGGCAGGGGGGCAGCGAAGGGAGGATGATAGGGCGGCCCGGATGAACGCGCCCGCCTCATCCGGCGCCTGCGGGTGTCCGAAATGCGGACAAATTGTTAAATCTGCAAAAAGGCATTTAAATTTCCAATTGGGTGTGGTATAATGAACCATACGTATGCCTTGAAAGGAGGGGAGGGGCGTGGCGGAGCTGGTGAGCTGGGCCGGGGAGGCCGAAGGGGTCGCGGCGGCGGTACAGAGCGGCGCGGACGCGGTGCTCGTGGGCTTCGGCATCGGCGAGAGGCGCGGACGTCTGGAGCTTTCCGAGGACGAGCTGGGCCGGGCGGCGCAGTTTTGCCGCGTCCGGGGCGTGAAGCTCTACGTGGCCATGGACGTCCTCCCCACAGACGAGGCCCTCCCGCTGGCGCTGGAGAAGGCGCGGCGGGCCGCCCGGATGGGGGCGGACGCCCTGGTGGCGGAGGATATCGGGCTCATCTGGGCCCTGCGGCGGGCGGTGCCCTCCATGCCGCTTCACGGCGGCACGGGGCTGGGCATCCACGACCGGGATGGGCTGAGGCTGTGCGCCTCCATGGGACTCAAGCGCGTGGCCCTGCCGCCGCATCTCACAAAAGCGCAGCTGGAGGGGCTTTGCAAGGACGCCCCCCTGGAGCTGGAGGTCCAGGTCCACGGGCCCCTGTGCCCCGCCGTGGCGGGGACGTGCCGGCTTGCGGACTTTGAGGACCAGCCGGGGGGCCCCTGCCGGTGGGAGTGCGTTTCCCGCTTTGCCCCGGCGGTGGGGACCAGGCGGCCGCTGGCGCTGAAGGACCTGTGCCTTCTGGACGAGCTGGAATTTTTGCAAAAGGCGGGGCTCGCCGCCCTGCGCATCGACGGGCGGGACCGCCGCCCGGAATATACGGCCGCCGTCACCGGGGTCTACACAAGGGCCCTGGGCACCGGGCGCAGGCCCTCCGAGGAGGACCGGGCGCTTCTGGAAAACGCCTACCCCGCCGCGGGGTTCACCGCCGGGGCTCTCGGCGGGGCCGACTACGGGGATATGCTGGGCATGGCCCGGCCGGAGCCGGAGGGGGACACGCCCTTCTACAGCGGCGTCCGGAAGAACTACTTAAACCACGAGTTCCAGCGGGTGGAGGTGGACTTTGAGGCCCGCGTCGCCCTGGGGAGCCCCTTTGTCCTCACCGTCCGGGATGACCGGGGGAACGTCCTCACCATGGAGGGGGAGGAGCCGGAGCTGGCCTTCCACACCGCCACCACCCCCGCCATGCTCAGGACGGAGCTCTACAAGACCGGGGGCACGCCCTTCCGGTGCGGCATCGTCAGCGCCTCCATCGCCAAGGGCGTCTGGCTGGACCCGGCGAAGGTGGCGCCGGTGCGGGACGCGCTTTTAAAGGAGCTCATGCTCCGCCGCGTGGCCTTCGAGCCCAGGAGCGAGGGGACCTTGCCGGAGCTGCCGGCCCCGGCGGTGTCGCCGGAGACGCCGGTGCTCACCGTGTCGGTGCTGAAGGCTGATCAGCTCACCCAGCGGCTTCTCTCCCTGGCCCCGCCGGTGGTGTATCTGCCGCTGGAGGAGGCCGTCTCCGGCAATAAGCGGCTGGAGCCGTTCCTCGCCTCGGAGCACATCGCCGTTTGCGCCCAGCTTCCCCCGGTGATCGGGGAGGACGAGCTGGGACGGGTGGCGGAGCTCCTTTTCAAGGCCCGTCAGCTGGGCATTACGCAGGTGTCGGTGTCCAATTTGGGGCATATCGTCTTTTGCCGGAAGCTGGGCTTCGAGGTGCGGGGGGAACCGGGACTGAACGCGCGAAGCTCCTATGCCCTGGCGGTGCTGGCCGGCCTGCGGCTCAAGTCCGCCGCCCTCCGGGGGGGCATGACCGCCCGGGAGGTCCGGGCCATCAAAAAATTTACGGATACGGAGCTTACCGTCTACGGCCGGGAGGCCCTGACGGAGACCTCCGGGTGCTTGGTGCGGGCCCAGACGGGAGCCTGCTCCTGCGACAGCTTCACCGGCCTCACCGGGGACGGGGGCTTCACCTTCCCGGTGACCCGCTCCTTCGGCTGCCGCAACACCCTTTGGAGCGGGAAAAAGCTCCACCTGGCCGCCAGGAGCCGGGAGTATCTCACCTCGGGCCTGTGGGGCGTGCGGCTGTGCTTCACCACCGAGAACCCGGAGGAGTGCTCCCGCGTCACGGAGCGGTATCTGGAGCTGGGCGGCTTCGAGCCGCAGAGCGTGACAATGGGCCGGTATTGACTTTCGGACAAGGCTTTTCAAAGGAGACTTTTTATGCTGATTCTCGCGTCCGCCTCGCCCAGAAGGCGGGAGCTTATCGGGGCCATGGGGATCCGGGACTTTCTGGTGCGGCCCTCGGCCCGCGAGGGGGGGTTCGACCCCGCCCTGCCGCCGGAAAAGGCGGTGGAGAAGATCGCCCTGGGCAAGGCCAGGGACGTTGCCGCCACGGCCTCGGCGGAGGATATCGTGGTGGCGGCGGATACGCTGGTCTTTCTGGACGGCAAACCCCTGGGCAAGCCGAAGGATGAGGAGGACGCCAAACGGATGCTGACGGCCCTCTCCGGCCGGGAGCACACGGTGATCACCGGCCTTGCCGTTATCGCCCACGGCCAGGAGGAGACGCAAAGCGCCGCCACCGCCGTGACCTTCGCCGCCCTCACGGCGGAGGAGATCCAGGCGTATGTAAGGACCGGCGAGCCCATGGACAAGGCCGGGGCCTACGGCATCCAGGGCATGGGCGGGATGCTGGTGGAGGGCATCCGGGGGGATTGGTCCAACGTGGTGGGCCTTCCCGTGCGGACGCTGGCGCTGATGCTGGCCCGGGCCGGATACAGTGTGTGGAAGGGGCAGGGGACATGAAGGAATTTATGAGCAAAAAGGGGATCGTCATCGCCGTGGCGGCGCTGGTGGTGGCCCTGGCCGCGGCGGTGACCGTGGCCGTGAGCGGCGGGCGGACGGGCTTCGCGACGCTCTTGTCCGAGCCCTTTTTCAAGCCTCTGCGCGGCGCCCTCAACACCCTGGTGGGGTCGCTGGAGCACACCTACGACTATATGTACCACTACGACGAGATGGCGGCGGAGAACCAGCGGCTTCGCAGCCGCGTGGCGGAGCTGGAGCAGGAGTACCGGGAGTACACCGAGATCAGCGAGGAAAACGAGCGGTTCCGCAAGCTCCTGGGCTTCGCCGAACGGCACCAGGACCTGAAAATGGAGCCGGTGTCCGTGGTGAGCTGGACGGCCTCCAACTTCGCCTGCTCCTTCACGGTGAGCAAGGGGTCCTCCGCCGGGGTGGAGCTCTACGACCCGGTGGTGGACGAAAACGGCTTTCTCGTGGGGCAGGTGACGGCGGTCACCGCCTCCTCCGCCACCGTCACCGCCTGCATCGACACCTCCGCCAAGGTGGGGGCGCTCATCTACGAGACAGGCGCCACGGGCGTTATCTCCGGGGAGTTCGAGCTTTTTGAGGACGGAAATTTGAAATTCTCCTACTACGGCGACGAGGGGCTCATCACCGTGGGGGACACGGTGGTGACCTCCGGCACCGGCGGGCATTACCCGGCGGGGCTGGTCATCGGCACCGTCACGGGCCTCACCGTGGACGCCTCCGGCCTCGACCCCTACGCGCTGGTGGAGCCCTCGGCGGACATCCGGGAGAGCACCCACCTTTTCGTGGTGACGGATTTCGCCGTCAGCGAGTGAGGAGGAGCCATGACGCGGACAAAGCACAGGACGCTTATCAAAATCCTGATCCTGACGCCCTATCTCATCCTGCTCTACCTTTTGCAGGCCACGGTGTTCACGCGCCTCACCTTCTTCGGGGCCAAGCCCCTTCTCCTGCCCCTGGCGGTGGCGGGCATGGCGCTCTTCGGCGGGAAGGTGGAGGGCGGCGTCTTCGGCCTTTTCGCCGGGATGCTCATGGACATGGCCTGCAACCAGCCCACGGTACAGTTCACGCTCCTTCTGACGCTGACGGGGCTTCTGGTGGGGTTCCTCTCGGACACCGCCCTGGTCCACGGCTTCCCGTCCTTCCTCATCTGCGGGGCGCTGGAGCTTCTGGTGTGCTCCGCCGTCCAGGTGTTCGTGCTCATGGTCCTGCGGGGCGCGCCCTTCTCCGTGGTGGCGGACATCGCCCTCCGTCAGTGCCTGAGCTCCCTTTTGTTCGTCATTCCCTTTTACTACGTCTCCCGGTTTCTGGTCCGGGTGATGTAGCCGGAACCTGAAGGTGATCCTATGGATAAATTTTTGAAACCCCACCGTATCGTCGCCATGGGCCTTGTGCTGGCGGTGCTCCTGGCTATATACGGGCTGACCTTTTACCGCATCCAGGCGCTGGACACCCAGGAGGTCCTGGAGGCCCCGGAGAGCTACGTGGTCACCGTGTCCACCGTCCACGCCGCCCGGGGGTCGCTCCTGGACCGCAACGGCGTTCTTCTGAGCTCGGACGTGACGAAGTACGACGTGTGCGTCAACCGCGACCAGCTTCTCAAGCAGCCGGACCCCAACGGCATCCTGGGGCGGCTCATCGACGCGGCCCTCAAGTACGGCGTGGCCTACTCCGACCCCTTCCCGGTGACTATGTCCGCGCCCTTTGAGTATCTGGCGGACATGACCGGGACGCAGAGGAGCAGCCTCACCAGCTACTTTAAGTATTTCTCCAACACCCTGTCCATCCAGGACCCGGAGAACCCCGGCATCAGCGCCGCGGACCTGGTGGCGTGGCTCCGGTCCGACCACTACAAGATCGACTACACCCTCACCGCCCAGCAGGCCCGGCGGATCATCGGCGTGCGCTACGGGCTGGAGCTCCAGCCCATCGTGGGGAGCACCTACACCTTCGCCACCGACGTGCCGGCGGAGTTCATCACCTACCTTGCCGAGCAGAACCTGGCGGCGGTGAGCATCGAGGCCCGGTCCGTCCGGCAGTACCACTCCAAATACGCCACCCATGTGCTGGGCTACGTGGGCGCCATGACCCGCGCCCAGTACGACGAAAAGTACAAGGCCCTGGGCTACCCCTTTAACTGCACCGTGGGCCAGGTGGGGGCGGAATCCGCCTTCGAGGAGTACCTCCACGGCACCGACGGGTCCGTCACCACCTACACCGACAGCACCGGCGCGGTGGTCAAAAAGGAGGTCACCAAGGAGGCCAAGGCCGGCGACAACGTCTACCTCACCATCGACATGAACCTCCAGATGGCCGCCGAGGACGCCCTGGCCTCCACCATCGCCCAGATCAACCGGGACCGGGTGGAGAAGGCCCAGAGGGAGGCGGAGGAGTCCGATACCGTCTACGTGGAGCCGGAGCTGGCCCTGGGCGGGGCGGTGGTGGCCATGGACCCCCGCACCGGCGAGGTCCTGGCCCTGGCAAGCTATCCCACCTATGACCTGTCCACCTTCTTCTCCGACTACACAGCCCTGGCCAACGACCCCGGCAGGCCCATGGTCAACCGGGCCACCACGGGCCTTTATAACCCCGGCTCCACCTTCAAAATGGTGACGGCCTACGCCGCCCTCAGCAACCTCTACATCGCGCCGAACACCGTCATCCACGACGAGGGCATCTTCCGGGAGTACGAGGAGCAGGGCTTCACCCCCACCTGCACCGCCTACCCCGGCTCCCACGGGGACCTCAACGTGGTCAGCGCCATTGAGAAGTCCTGCAACTTCTTCTTCTATAACATCGCCGACCGCATGGGCATCACCCGCATCGCCGAGGCCGCGCGGCTCTTCGGCCTGGGGGCCCACACGGGCATCGAGATCGGCGACACCGAGGGGACCGTGGCCTCCCGTGAGGCCAAGCAGGCCCTCCAGCATGAGGGCTGGTGGGCCGCCGACACGCTCTTAGCCTGCATCGGCCAGAGCATCAACTTCTATACGCCGGTGCAGCTGGCTAATTACGTCTCCACCATCGCCAACGGCGGGACGCTTCGCTCCCTCACTGTCCTCAAGAGCGTCACGAGCTTTGACTACTCCGACGTGCTCCTGCGCCGCTCCCCCAAGACCGTCAGTACCATCGACGACCCCGGCGGGTACATCCCCGTGCTCCAGCGGGCCATGCGGGGCGTGGCTACCTCCGGCACCGCCCGGTCGGCGCTGGCCGATTACCCCATCCCCGTGGCGGCCAAGACCGGCACCGTCCAGTCCGACACCTCCAGCATCAACGACGGCGTCTTCGTCTGCTACGCCCCCGCCGACGACCCGCAGATCGCCATTGCCGTGGTGGTCCAGAAGGGCGGCTCGGGCTCCGCGCTCATCACCATCGCCAAGGACGTGATGGACGTCTTCTTCGCCGATTCCGTCTCCCGCCCGACGACGGTGGACACGGAGAATACGCTTCTCAAATGAATTGGGGCCTTGATTGGAGTTTTTCGGTAAAAACCACCATATTTTGTGGGTTCGGCCGGGAATTTATTTGAAAGGCGTATTAAAATCGCCCAATATGCCACTTGAAAACCGAAATGTTCTCAGGTATAATGATGAGGGATGACTATGGGTACTTCACTTGTGATAACCTCCGGTAAGGGCGGCACCGGCAAGACCACGGCCGCGGCCGCTATTGCCTCGTTCCTGGCAAAGGCCGGGCACAGGACGCTGTGCGTGGATCTGGACGCGGGAATGCGCAATCTGGACATCGTTCTGGGCCTTTCGGACGCCGTGCTCTTTGACTTCATGGACATCGTGGAGGGCGGCATGGACCCGGAGGACGCCGTCGCCCGTCACCCCGCCATAGAGAACCTTTTCTTCCTCTCCGCCCCCGTGGAGGCGGTGGACGAGGGATATCTTGAGAAGCTGCGCGCCCTGATGGACGACCTCCGGGAGCGCTATGACTTCATTTTGCTGGATTCTCCCGCCGGCATCGGACCGGGCTTTCGCCTGGCCGCGTCTCTGGCCGACGAGGCCCTCATCGTCTCCGCCTGCGACTCCTCCTCCCTCCGGGACGGCCAGCGGACGGCGCTGGAGCTGAGGAAGCTGGGCATCGGGAACATCCGCCTCATCGTCAATCGCGTCCGTCCCCGCCTTCTCCGGCGCATCGACCGGGACCTGGACGACGTCATCGACGCCGTGGGCGCGCGTCTTCTGGGCGTCGTCTCCGAGGATGGGAGCGTGGAGGAGGCCGGCAGCCGGGGGATACCGCTCCTGCTCTACGGCTCCAGGAAGGCCTGGGGCCAGTTCAAGGACATCGCCGCCCGGATCGCGGGGGAGCGGGTCAGATTGAAGGTTTGACCGGCCGGGAAGGCCCCCTCAGGCGCTTTGCGCCAGCTCCCCCGCCCTTCAGGCGCTTCGCGCCAGCTCCCCTAAAGGGGAGCCGAGGGGGAGCCAAAAAGGTAGATTTTATTTTATTATTTATATAGAAAGCCGGTGAAGGTATGAATATCGCGCTGATGGCACACGACCGGAAAAAGGAGCTCATGGTGCAATTTTGCATCGCCTACTGCGGGATCCTCTCTCAGCACTCGATCTGCGCCACCTCTACCACCGGAAGGCTGGTGAAGGAGGCCACCGGGCTGCCCATCGAGCTGTATCTCAGCTGTGACCAGGGCGGCGACCAGCAGATGGCGGCGAGGCTTGCCTACAACGAGCTGGACCTGGTCCTCTTCTTCTGCGACCCCACCGACCCCAAGGCCATGTCCTCCGCCAACAAGATAGGACGCCTGTGCGACCAGCAGAACGTCCCCTTCGCCACCAACGTCGCCACCGCCGAGGTCCTCATCCGGGGCCTCAAGGACGGGATGCTGGATTGGCGCGATATCGTCAACCCCAAGAAATGACCGGGCGGCTTTTGCCGCCCTTTCCCCACGCGCAAGACATCCCATCCCCCCGCTCACCGGGCGGGGGATTCGTTTGTTAAGGAGAACTTATTCATGGAACGCATCAAACCACGCACCCTCTCGGGCTTTATGGAGCTCCTGCCGGCCAGGCAGGCGCTGATGGAGCGCATTTTGGAGACGGTCCGGCGGGTGTACGCCCTTTACGGCTTCACGCCGCTGGATACGCCGCTCCTGGAGGCCAGCGACGTCCTTTTAGCCAAGGGCGGCGGCGAGACGGAGAAGCAGATCTACCGCTTCCAGAAGGGCGACAATGACCTGGCGCTGCGCTTCGACCTCACCGTGCCCCTGGCCAAGTATGTGGCGCTTCACTACGCCGATTTGAGCTTCCCCTTCCGCCGGTATCAGATCGGCAAGGTCTACCGGGGGGAGCGGGCCCAGCGGGGCCGGTTCCGGGAATTTTACCAGGCGGACATCGACGTCATCGGCGACGGCGAGCTGGACATCATGAACGAGGCGGAGATCCCCTCCGTCATCTACCGGCTCTTCACCGAGCTGGGGCTCACGCGATTCGTCATCCGCGTCAACAACCGCAAGCTCCTCATGGGCTTTTACGAGCTGCTGGGCCTGGGGGACAGGGCCGGGGACATCATGCGCACGGTGGACAAGCTGGAGAAGATCGGCCCGGAGAAGGTCCGGACTATTCTCACCGGGGACCTCTCCATCGCCCCGGAGGACGCGGAGAAGATCCTTGATTTCATGTCCGTCAAGGGCTCCAACGCCCAGGTCCTGGGCGCCCTGGAGGCGTACCGGGGGCAAAATGAGACGTTTGACAAGGGACTGGAGGAGCTGGGGACCGTGGCGGGGCTTCTCGCGGCCTTCGGCGTGCCGGAGAGCCACTTCGCCCTGGACCTCACCATCGCCCGGGGCCTCGATTATTACACCGGCACGGTGTACGAGACGTTCCTCACCGACCACCCGCAGGTGGGCTCCGTCTGCTCCGGCGGGCGGTACGACGACCTGGCGGGGTACTATACCGACAGGAAGCTCCCCGGCGTGGGCATCTCCATCGGCCTTACGCGGCTTTTCTTCATCCTGGACGACGTGGGGCTCCTCTCCGGCGACGCCCCCACCGCCCCGGCGGACGTGCTGATTTTGCCCATGACCGACGACCCCGCGCCGGCCGTCGCCTTTTCCACGCTCCTGCGCGCCGGTGGCGTCCGGGCCCAGCTCTATGGGGAAAAGCGGAAATTTAAGGCGAAGATGACCTACGCCAACCGCCTGGGCGTGCCCTTCGTGGCCATTCTCGGCGAGGACGAGATCGCCGCCGGCGAGGTGAGCGTCAAGGACATGACCACCGGCGAGCAAAAGCGCCTGCCCCTGGGGGAGGCCGCCGGCCTCCTCTCCGCCGTGCTGTCCGGACGCGCTTCCATCGCGCCCGTGAAGGAGTGACCGGTGAGCGGCCGGCACGCGGCGATCATCGCCGCCATTCTGGTGGCCGCCCTTTTGGCGGTGGGGCTCATCCTCCTGCGGCCCATGGCCCCGGAAAACTACGCCGCCGGGGTGTTCAGCTTTGAGGCGGTGACGGAGATCCGGGTCTCCGCCGGGACCTACGCCCTGGATTCCGCCGCCACGGTGCTGGCGGTGGGACCGGAGGACGAGGCCTTTGAGGAGCTCATCGAGCTCTTTGACGGGAAGGGCTTCGGCCGGACCCTCGGCTCCCTCTTCACCTCGGACCCTCCGGTGGCGCGGGTGGGGGACCCCTACTTCAACGTCACCTTCCTGTGCGGCGGCAACGGCGCGTCCCTCACCGCCGCCTGCCAGGGCGCGGACCTGCGGCTCACCGGCGATACCACCGTGGCCGTCACCGCCCAGAATAAGGAAAGCTGGTGCGTCCGCGTCCACGATACCGTCCTGGCCCTCTACCCCGAGCCGGAGCCGGGACCTGACGAGACGACCGAACCCTCTTAAAATGTGAGGGAAAAGATAGAAATTGGAGTGATCAACATGGTTCAATCACGCACCCATACCTGCGGGGAGTTGCGGCTTTCCGATGCCGGCAAGACCGTGCGCCTTTGCGGGTGGCTGGAGAATGTCCGCGCCGTCAGCGCGAGCCTCGCCTTCCTCGTCCTCCGGGACTTCTACGGCACCACGCAAATCGTGGTGGAGGACGAGGCGCTTTTGGCCCAGGTCAGGACCATCAACAAGGAATCCACCGTCGCCGTGAACGGCGTGGTCCGGGAGCGCAGCAGCAAGAACCCCAACCTCCCCACCGGCGACATCGAGGTGGTCCCCGCCTCCATCGAGCTTCTGGGCCGGTGCCGCTATAACGAGCTGCCCTTCCAGATCAGCCGCTCTAAAGAGGCGGACGAGTCCATCCGGCTCAAGTACCGGTATCTCGACCTCAGAAACCCCGAGGTGAAAAAGAACATCGTCCTGCGCTCCAAGGTGGTGGCGGCCCTGCGCAGCGCCATGATCGAGGAGGGCTTTTTGGAGATCGCCACCCCCATCCTCACCGCCTCGTCTCCCGAGGGAGCGCGGGACTATCTGGTGCCCTCCCGCAAGCATCCGGGGAAGTTCTACGCCCTGCCCCAGGCCCCCCAGCAGTTCAAGCAGCTCCTCATGACCTCCGGCTTCGACCGCTACTTCCAGATCGCCCCCTGCTTCCGGGACGAGGACGCCCGGGGCGACCGCTCGCCGGGGGAATTTTACCAGCTGGACATGGAGATGGCCTTCGCCTCCCAGGAGGACGTGCTGGCCGTTCTGGAGCGGGTGCTGGTGCCCATTTTTGAAAAATACGGCAAGTACAGCCGCGTCTCCCAGGCCCCCTTCCGGCACATCAAGTACCTGGACGCCCTGGAGAAGTACGGCACCGACAAGCCGGACCTGCGCATCGACCTGGAGATCACCGACGCCACCGCGCTCCTTGGCGGCATCGGCTTCGGGCCCTTTGAGGGCCAGACCGTCAAGGCCATCGTGGTCACGGACTTCACCGCCACCCGCAAGCAGATCGACAAGCTCTGCGCCGACACCGAGGTCCAGGCCGGCCAGAAGCCCTACTGGTTCCGCATGGACGAGACGGGGGCGCTGGTGGGCGGCATCGCCAAATTCGTGGAGCCCGTGAAGGACCAGGTTATCGCCGCCCTCGGGCTCAAGCCCGGGTGCTTCGTGGGCCTTGCCGCCGGGAAGCTCTCGGTTGCCCAGAAGACCGCCGGGGTCATGCGTGTCAAGCTTGGCGCGCTGTGCCCCAACCACATGGACCGGGAGCAGTACGCCTTTTGCTGGATCGTGGACTTCCCCATGTACGAGATCGGCGAGGAGTCCGGGGAGCTGGAGTTTTGCCACAACCCCTTCTCCATGCCCAGCGGCGGGCTGGAGGTCCTGCAAAAGGCCGCCTCCGGCGAGCTCGACCCCCTCACCATCACCGCCAACCAGTACGACCTTGTGATCAACGGCTACGAATCCGCCTCCGGCGCGGTGCGCAACCACGACCCGGAGATCATGGTGGAGGCGTTTAAGCTGGTGCGCCTGGGGGAGGAGGACGTGAAGAAGAAATTCCCCGCCATGTACAACGCCTTCTGCTACGGCGCGCCCCCCCATGCCGGCGCGGCCCCCGGTGTGGACCGGATCATCATGCTCCTCACCGGCGAGGAGCTCATCCGCGAGGTCATCGCCTTCCCCATGAACAAGTCCGCCCAGGATGTGATGATGGGCGCGCCGGGGGAGGTCACCGAGCAGCAGCTCAAGGAGCTGAGCATCGCCGTCACGGCAAGGGAGGAGTAACCATGCCCGACAACGCCCTGAAATTCCCAGAAATGCCCTATGAGCGTCCGGACCTGGAGGCCCTGAAGGACCTCTACCGGGATCACATCCGCCGCCTCCGGGAGGCCGGGACCTACGAGGAGGCCCGGGCGGTGTTCCTCTCCTCCGAGGAGGCGGACCGGCAGGTGTCCACCCAGTCCACCCTCGCCTCCATCCGCCACGATATCGACACCCGGGACGAGTTTTACGACGGCGAGGCGGCCTTCTGGGACGGGGCCTGGCCGGAGCTTGCCGAGCTGGGCCAGCAGTGGAACCTGGCGCTCCTGGAGTCCCCCTTCCGCCCCCAATTTGAGGCGGAGTACGGCCGGCTCATGTTCCTCAATACCGAGATCGCCCTGCGGACCTTCTGTCCCGAGAACGTCCCCCTTATGAAGCGGGAGAACGAGCTGACCACCGAGTATTCCAAGCTCCTGGCCTCGGCGCAGATCGAGTTCGAGGGCAAGACCTACACCCACTCCCAGATGACCCCCTTCAAAACCGACCCGGACGACGCCCGGCGTCTCGCCGCCTGGAAGGCCCAGGGCCGGTGGTTCAAGGACCACCAGGCGGACCTGGACCGCATCTACGACGAGCTGGTGAAGCTCCGGGACCAAATGGGCAAAAATCTGGGCTGCAAAAACTACATCCCCCTGGGCTACGACCGGATGGGCCGCAACTGCTACAACAAGGAGGACGTGGAGCGCTTCCGCGAGGCCGTCCGAAAGTACCTGGTCCCCGTGGCGGACGAGATCTACCGCCGTCAGGCCGCGCGCCTGGGCGTCCGGTACCCCCTGAGCTTTGCCGACGAGGCCCTCAGCTTCCGTTCCGGCAACCCGAGACCGAAGGGCACGGCGGAGGACATCCTGGCTGCCGGGAGGAGGTTCTACTCCCAGCTCTCCCCGGAGACGAAGGCGTTTTTCGACACCATGCTGGACCGCAAGCTCATGGACGTGCTCTCCACCGAGGGCAAGGCCGGCGGCGGCTACTGCACAGACCTGGGGGCGTACAAGGTCCCCTTCATCTTCGCCAACTTCAACGGCACCGAGGGCGACGTCACCGTGGTCACCCACGAGGCCGGCCACGCCTTCGCCTACTGGATGAACCGGGACCGGGTGCCCGCAAGCTCGGCTTGGCCCTCCATGGAGGGGTGCGAGGTCCACTCCATGTCCATGGAGTTCATGGCCTGGCCCTGGGCGGAAGACTTCTTCGGCGAGGACGCCCGGAAGTTCCGCTACAGCCACCTGGCCGAGGCCATCACCTTCATCCCCTACGGGACCCTGGTGGACCACTTCCAGCACGAGGTCTACGAGCATCCGGAGATGACGCCCCGTGAGCGCCACGAGACGTGGAAGCGCCTTCTCGGCGTCTATCAGCCCTGGCTGAGGCTCGACGGCGACATCCCCTTCTACGCCGACGGGGAGGGCTGGCAGCGGCAGAGCCACATCTATGAAAGCCCCTTCTACTACATCGACTACTGCCTGGCCCAGACCGTGTCCCTGGAGTTCTGGGCGCTTATGCAGGAGGACAGCAAGGCCGCCTGGGAGCGCTACATGGCCTACACCCGCCAGGGCGGCAGCCGCGTCTTCACGGAGCTCCTCCAAAACGCCGGCCTCGAGAGTCCCTTCGACGGCGCGACCCTCCGCGCCGTGTGCGAAAAGGCCGCCCGGTGGCTGGAGGATTACGACCTCACGGG
>CANQSD010000056.1 GCA_947626385.1 uncultured Oscillospiraceae bacterium
ACACCGGAGATGAATCCCATTGAGCAGATATGGAAAGAGCTTCGTAAGAGAGGCTTCAGGAATGAGATATTCGCCACACTGGAAAAAGTTATTGACCGTCTTTGCAATGTCATCAACGGCCTATCCGCTGAAGTGATCCGCAGTATCACCGGCCGTAATTGGATATTGTCTTGTTTTAATTAGAGATTAGTATGAAGTGGTTTTTTGACAGACTGAACCGCCCCTCCCGGCATCGGGAGGGGCGGTCCAGCCTGTCGAAAAAGGTCTGCGGCCTTTTCCGACAAAGGAAAAAGGTATTTTTCCCGACGTACATGCCGCCGGAGAGGAGCACGCCAAGGCTGACGGCGGGGTCGATGTGACAGCCGGAGATGTTGCCCACGCAGCAGGCCATGCCCACGATCACAGGGCCGAAGGCCAGGGCGGACCTGTTTGGCAAGTCATCATGCAAGATCGGTGGAGGGCTCAACGGGTGCGGTAGACCGGTTCGGCGCCGGTCCAGGTCCCCTGGTTGGTGATATACGAGGTGTTGTAGACGGAGTCGCTCCGGTAGACCACGACCTCGCCGTGGTTGTCGATCCGGCCCAGGCTCGTAAGGCCGCAATACTCCAGCTCCCAGATGTCCCAGTTCTCAATGACGCCGCTGGGCTCCAGCCGCAGATTAAAGCTGAAGTACAGCCCGCCTCTGTTCTCCACCGTACCGGAGATGATGCCGGATTCATCATTCTCCCGGGCACTGAGGGACAGATAGCCGCCATCATTGATGAAACGCGCGCCCTCCTGGATCTCGTAAGCGGAGGCAAAGACCTCCAGATACCCGTGGTTGGTGACGACGCAGCCGCTGTGGAACCAGGATTCGCCGCCGACGCGAAAACGCGCTTCTTCCTCCACGGTGATGTTCGTGTAGGCATCGAGGGACCGGCACTCGTAATAGGACCCGGTCTCCAGGGTGATGTCGCCGGATGTTCTGATGCCGAAGGCATCGAAGAGCACAGATCCTCCCCTGAGCGTGATGCTGCCGCATCCGTTGAGTATATACCAATGGAACATACGGCTGTCCTCAAGCCTCAGCGCCGCGCCGTTCATCTCTATCCGGGAGTAGATCACGGCGGAGGAGCCGCTCAGAAGGGCCAGCTCCCCGTCCGGGTCCAGCTCCAGCGCCACATCCGGCGCGCCTGTGGTGAGCATGGCTTCGTCTCTCAGCACCAGGGCATGGACGCGGGCCGTGCCGCCGAACTCGAGCAGGGCTCCGTTCTCCACCGTCAGCGTGCCCGTGACGGTGAGCGTACTGCCGGTCTCCAGCACAAGGTCGCCCCTCACCGTCAGATCGCCGTCGATCCGGATGTCCGTGCCGTCGGGGATCCTGGCGCCGCCGGAGGCGACTGCCTCCCGGAGCGCCTCGGCGCCGGTCACGGCGGGAAGCTCACCCGCGCCCCTCGCGCCGGGCAGGACCCGGCAATCTTCGGCGAGAGACAGCCCCGCGATAAGCTCGGGGTCGCCGTAGAGGGTGGAGTCCTTGATCTGGACGCCGTCCGTTGTGGCGAAGCCCGGACCCCCCAACTCGATGAAGCCGGTACCGTATTGATACTCCCCTGAGAGGATAAATTCCCGGCCCCGGTGGAAGATCATACCGTCGTTGGAGAACCTGCCGCCCAAGCGCACCGAGCCGCCGTTGTTGTTGAACTCCGTGGACGGCTGCAGCTCCAGGTACGTCTGCCCGGTCTGCTCGAAATCCCGGTAGTTGTAGATGCGGCCGTTGACATACATCGTGTCGTCGGCGTTCTCGGACTCCAGGCGGAATTTCCCCAGGTTGACGAGCACGGTACCCATAAGTATACTTCCTCTCGCTGTGGTGAACTCGCCCGCGTTGACGAGCGCGGCCTCCGTCCTGCTGTTGAGGTTGACGCCGAGAATGTCGCAGACGCCCTCGTTGAGGAACAGCGCGTCCCTGTCCATCTCAATGTCGATGTTTCCGGTCATGACGCCCCGGTTCACCAATGTGCCTGTGACGTACTTATAGCCGCCGTCGGTGACGGTGACGCCCTCGGGGATCAGAAGGGGCTTGCTCACGCCGAAGTCTATACCGCTCATGTCCTTGTCCAGCACGATAGCCGTCACCAGGGGGTCGCCCATGGCGGCGTTGAGCTCATCGATGTTATTCACATGGGCGGCGTTGGCGAAGGTCTTCTCCTCGTCAAAGATCAGGAGCCTGCTCCAGGAGACGCCGCCCACGTCCACGTCCGAGCGGTCGGCCAGCCACAGGTAGTCAAAGTTTACCGTGTCCCGGGTCTTCTCACGGCGCACCTTGCCGCCTTTTTCCGTGTGGACGACGCCGTTTCCGAAGTATTGCCCCTCCAGCGTCAGGCACGCGCCCTCGCCCGAGACGGTGATGATGCCGCCTTCGCTGTTGACATCCCGGGCAAAGAGCAGCTCAGAGGTGACGGTGACCTCCGAGGCGATATGCATATCCCAGCTTTCCACGGTGACGGGCTTTGTGATCTCCAGCGGCTCATCCACGGTGATGCTGCTGTCCGACGAAACGACGATCTCGTCCACGCTGTTGTCGGCCAGGCGGTCCTTCAGCTCCTGGAGCGTATAGACGGTCACCGTCACCAACCCGGGCTGCACCGGTCGGGTGGTGCCGCTCCCCGTTTCCACGGGCCGGCTCTCGCCGGCGCCGGTACCGGTCTGCGTGTCGCCAGCGGGTCCGGCTGTCCTTCTCCCGAGGGGGATGGCGACGGCAAGGATGATGACGATCACCGCCGCCGCGGCGGCGCCGATCTGGAAAACGCGGTTCTTCCAGAAGGGGACCTTCTCCGGGGCCTCCCGGTTCTTCTCCTGCTTCTTCTCCTGCTTCTTCAGGGGCTTTTTCTCCTGCCAGCCGCCGTACAGCGTGCACTCGCCCATGACCTCCACGTCCCGGACCGGCTTTTTGTGCTCCTCGTCCAGGTACCAGCCGGTGAAGACGAACCCCTCCCGCTCCGGGACGGGCATATCCGCCGTCTTCAGCTTGTCGCCGCGGACCACGCAGACGTCCGTGACCTCTTCCTCCCCGGCGTCGAAATGTACCGTGACCGCCCCCTCATAAAGGGCGGTGTGGAATTCCTTCACCGACTGGAAACGGGCCTTCGGCTTCACCTTCAGCGCCCGCAGCAGTGCCTCCTCCTGGCTCGCCGTCAGGTCCGCGCCCAGCTTCCTGGGCGGGATCAGGTCGTCCTGGAAGATCCGGTCCATGGACTGGGGCGGCTTCTTCCCGGTGATGCAGAAGTAGATCGTCGCCGCCAGAGCGTACACATCCGTCCACGCCCCCTGGGCGCCGCTGGAGGACTGGTACTGCTCCAGAGGGGCGTATCCGTGGCGCAGCATGATGGTCATGGTCGCGTCCCCGTCCGCCGCCTCCCTGGCACAGCCGAAGTCCAGGAGCTTGATGATGCCGTGCTCCAGCATCAGGTTGTCGGGGCTGATATCCCGGTGGATGAGACCCAGCTCGTGCATCGCGCCAAGGGAGTCGAACAGCGGCTCGATGAGGTGCAGAAGCTCCCAGGCCGGCATAGCGCCGCCCCGCTGTTCCACCAGCGCGCTGAGGGTAGTGCCGTCGATGAACTCCATGACGATATACGCCGTGGAGTTCTCCTCAAAGAAGTCCCGCACGCCCACGATATTGGGCAGGCGGTCCAGGCGCGCCATGTTCCGGGCCTCCTCCAGGAACCGCTGCTTTCCCTTCTCGAAGGCGGCGCTTTGGTTGCCCAGGAAGCTCTCCACCGAGACGGAGACGGCGCAGTTCCGGGAGGCCCTGTCCGTGGGGAAGTACTCCTTGATGGCCACCTTCAGCCCCAGGACCAGGTCCCGGCCGATGTAGGTGATGCCGAAGCCTCCCTCCCCCAGGACGCGGCCCACAAGATACCGCTCCCGCAGGACCGTGCCCGCCGGCAGGTGCTTCGGCTGGGATCTGTAGCTCCCCACGGTGAGCCCGCAGCTGGGGCACGGCTTATCCGGCTCCACCCGCGCCATGCAATAGGGACAGTAGTCCACCCGTAAAGGACCTCCTCTCTCCCTGTTTATAGGATCCATACATATCCTCCGTTCATTGTAATCGATTCCGATGGATCGTTCAACCGTAGTTCATCCGATTTCTCCGGACGCGCGGACGGGGCGGGCTCACGCCCCGTTTCCGTCATTCGTTGGCGTAAAGCAGGCCCTCCAGGACGATGGTGGCGTTGCTCATCCTCAGGGAACCGTTGGCGTAAAGGGTACAGCCGTCGTCATACCGGATGTCCTGCAGGAGCGGAAGCGTCTCGCCCTCCAGGTTGATGTCCCGGTTGGAGCCTCTCAGGTTGACGATGACGGCGTTTGCGCAGTTCAGGGTGTAGAAGCCCGCCGCGTCCTTGCCGGGGCCCACGGTCAGCCGCCCCAGATTCAGGACGGTCAGGCCGTCAAAGTCGCCCTCCCGGACGGAGAAGCCGCCCAGATTCACGATCTGTGCGCCGGACCGGAAGCCGGCTTCGCCCACGGCGCAGGTCCCGTTGTTGACGAGCACCGCCTGGGGCGCCACAGTCACGTCCACGCCGCCGCCCACGGTCCCGTTGTTCACAAAGGAGCTGAGGAGCTCCAGCCGCCCCTCGCCCGTGACGGTCACGCCGTCGGATATGAGCAGGGGCCCGTTCACGGTGACGGCGCCGCCGTCCAGCGTCACGTCGGAGTCCAGGATGATGGGGACGCTGTTCGCGCCCTCGTCCCGGAGGCCCTGGAGGTCATTGACGTGGACGGCGCCGGAAAAGCTTCCGTCCTCGTCGTAGACCAGGGAGCGGATCTCCCCGGCTGAGGAGCCGTTTTCCATGACGAGATCGGAGCCGCCGGCCAGCCACAGCGCGTTGAAGGCGTAGGCGTGGCCGCCGCCGCAGCGGACCTTGCCGCCCTGGCGGGCGCGGACCATGCCGTCGCCGCTGTATTTGCCGTTCAAGAGGAGGACGCCGCTCTTGCCGCTCACTTCGATGAACCCCAGGTTGCTGAGCTCGCCGTCCACGCGCAGCTCGGCGCTCACCGTGACGGGCGAGGTGACGGTGACGTAGCCGGTGGTCACCTGCACGGGCTTGGTGATGTTGAGGGTCCCGTCATAGGCAAGGGAGTCGCCGCTGTAGATAATGGAACGCACGCCCTTGTCCGCCAGCGCCGCCAAAAGCTCCTCCACCCCGTAGACCGTCCGCACAGACGTATCCACCGGCGGCGGTGTGGTCTCGGGGGGCTGCGTCTCAGGGGGCTGCGTCTCGGGGGGCCTGGTCTCGGGAGGCCTGGTCTCAGGAGGCTGTGTCTCGGGAGGCTTGGTCTCGGGAGGCTTGGTCTCGGGAGGCTTGGTCTCGGGAGGCTGCGTCTCAGGGGGGGTAGTCTCCTGAGAGGGTTCGGAGTCGGCCGGCTCTGTCTCAGGGGGCTGAGAGCCGGTGGGCTCAGACTCCTGAGGGGGCCGGGCGGCGCCGCTCTCCCGCGGGCCGGTCTCCTGGCTCTCATGGGGGTCCTTTTGCCCGCTGGAGACGGGCTCACTGGGCGCGGGCCGTTCCCTGCCGCCGCCGAGGACGATCCCCAGCACGCCGCCCAGGATGGCCAGCCCCACCAGCGCCGCCGCGCCGATTTGGAAAAGGCGTTTCCTCCAGAAGGGGACGACCACCGGGACGTCCTTCTTCTCCCAGCCGCCGTAGAGCGTACACTCGCCCACGACCTCCACGTCCCGGACGGGCTTTTTGCGCGCCTCGTCCAGGAACCAGCCGAGGAAGCTGTACCCCTCCCGCTCCGGCGTGGGCATATCGGTGGGTGTCAGCTTGTCGCCCCGCGCCACGAACACGTCGGTGATCTCGCCGAAGCCGTTGTCAAAGTGTACGGCGACGGAGCCCTCGTAGAGGGCGGTGTGGAATTCCTGCGCCGACTGGAAGCGCTCCTTCGGCCTGACGCTGAGCGCCTTCAGAAGCGCCGCCTCCTGGGAGGCGGAGAGCTCCGCGCCCAGCTTCCTGGGCGGGACAAGTTCATCCTGGAAGATCCGGTCCATGGACTGGGGCGGCCTCTTCCCGGTGACGCAGAAATAGATGGTGGCCGCCAGGGCGTAAACGTCCGTCCAGGGTCCCTGGGCGCCGCTGGAGGTCTGGTACTGCTCCAGAGGGGCGTAGCCGTGGCGCAGCATGATGGTCATGGTGGCCGCTCCGTCCGCCGCCTCCCTGGCGCAGCCGAAGTCCAGGAGCTTGATGATGCCGTGCTCCAGCATCAGGTTATCAGGGCTTATATCCCGGTGGATAAGGCCCAGCTCGTGCATGGCCGTGAGGGAGTCAAAGAGCGGCTCGATGAGGTGCAAAAGCTCCCAGGCCGGCATAACGCCGCCCCGCTGGCCCGTCAGCTCCGTGAGGGTGGTGCCGTCGATGAACTCCATGACGATATACGCCGTGGCGTTCTCCTCGAAGAAATCGCGCACCCCCACGATGTTGGGCAGACGGTCCAGGCGGCCCATGGTCCGGGCCTCCTCCAGGAACCGCCGCTTTCCCTTCTCAAAGGCGTCGTTTTGACTGCCCATGAAGCTCTCCACCGAGACGGAGGCGGCGCAGTTGCGGGTGGCCTTGTCCGTGGGGAAATACTCCTTGATGGCCACCTTCATCCCCAGGACCAGGTCCCGGCCGATGTAGGTGATGCCGAAGCCTCCCTCTCCCAGGACGCGGCCCACGAGATACCGCTCCCGCAGGACCGTGCCCGCCGGCAGATGCTTCGGCTGGGACTTGTAGCTTCCCGCGGTCAGTCCGCAGCTGGGGCACGGCTTATCCGGCTCCACCCGCGCCATGCAGTAGGGGCAGTAGTCCACACGCGGCGGTCCGCCTTTCTTGCTGTTTAACGGATCCATGGACCTCCTCCGTTCATTGTGATCGTTTCCGATGGATCGCTCAACCGCAGTTCATCCGTCTCTTCCGTTTCCGTGACGGCGGCCGCCGCCGGGAGATCCGGCGCCGTCACCCGCTCACTGCGGGAGACGATGACTGCCAACAGCAGTATGAAGACCAGCGCCACCGCCATGCCGACGAGGACCACGCCCACAAAATGCGCTTTCACAAACTCCGCGAAGGAGTTGGAGTCCGGATCGGGCTTGGGGGGATCGGGCTTGGGGTCCGGGCCAGGATCGGGCTTGGGGGGATCGGGCTGGAGTTTCCACGGGGTGGCGGCGACCAGCGCGTCCTTGAACTCCCCCATGGTCTGGTATCTGTCCTCCGGGCGGATCGCCGCGGCCTTTTGCAGGACGGCCTTCTGCTCCGGGGTCAGGCAGTCAGGGATGTACAGGGGGTCCGGCTGGCCGTTTCCGAAGACACGGGAGACGCGCTCAGTGCTCTGCGCCGGGTTTTCGCCCGTGAGGCAGTAGAGGATCGTCATGGCCAGGGTGTAGACATCGGAGTACCATCCCGCCGGCCCGGCGGTGGAGGTCTCCTGCTCCACCGGGGCGTAGCGCGGCTTGAAGAGCTCCGTCATCTGCCCGCCAAGCTGGCGCGCGGACCCAAAATCGGTGAGCGTCAGCGTGCCGTCCGGCTTCCACATGATGTTGTCCGGGCAGATGTCCCGGTGGACGATGTTTTTGGCGTGGATCCAGCTGATCCCGTCCATCACGGGCAGGAGCTTGGGAAAGAGCTCCTGGGGTGTGAGCTTTCCGCTCGGACGGGAACGGACCTCCTTGAAGAGCGGCTTGCCCGGCAGAAATTCCAGGATGAGATAGGCCGTGCCGTTCGTCTCCAGGTAATCGATGCCCTTGACGACGCTGGAGGGGCTGTCGTCCAGCTTTGAGACGACCTGCGCCTCCTTCAAAAAGCTCATGCGGCCCTTGGTGAACTCATCCATCCTGCCCTTGCACGGGGTGACGTTCACGCCGTCCGGAGCGCGCTCGGCCCAGCGGGTCTCCCGCGCCGGGAAGAACTCCTTGACGGCTACGGCGCGGCCCGTCCGCTTATCCACGCCCCGGTAGGTGATCCCGAAGCCTCCCTGGCCCAGGACGGCGCCCACCTCATAGGCCGCTCCCTCCTTTTGGAGGAGCGTCCCGCGGCGCAGGGCCGGGGGCAGGTTCTCCCCGCAACGGGGGCAGACGACCGCCCCCGAGTCCACGAGCTGTTGGCAGCCGGGGCAGATTTTCTCGGATCCCGTCATGGCGTCACACGCCTCCTTTGCCGGCGATCACAAAGATCTGCTGATCCGAGCCCAGCCACACCCGGTCGCCCAGATGGAGCGTCACGGAGGTTTTGGGCGCCAGTCTCTGTCCGTTGACCCAGGTCCCGTAGGTAGAACCCATGTCCTGGACCGTGAGCCTCCCGCCGTTCAGCATGACCGTGGCGTGGTTGTGGCTGACGCCCGGCGTGCGCTCCGGGAACTGGATCCCGATGCCGGGGCCGATGCCGATCCTCACGGGGGTCCCCTCCTCCACGGCGAAGCGCCGTCCGGCGTAGACGCCGGCGGTGAACTGGAGGCGCACCGGGACGGTAATGATCTCCGGGTCGACGATCTGCGGGGGGTAGCCGCCGGGGCCCTCTCCCTCTTTCTTCTTCTTTTTCAGGACCACGATCAGGATCGCCACTCCCCCGCCCAGGACCACGAGCACGCCCATGGCGATGAGGAGGATGATGAGCCAGGAACCGGTATAGGGATCGGGCGTGATGTTCAGGTCGTCCAGGATGTCCCAGAGATAGCTGACCTCGATGGAGTAGAAATACGTTTGGTCGTTGTCCTCCACAGACCAGGTGTTGATGCCCACCACGGCTCCCCTATCATCCAGGAGGGGGCCGCCGGAGTTGCCTTGGTTGATGGAGGCCGTGTGCTGGATGACCTTGACCTGGGTATCATCGACAGCCATCTTGGAGTGGAGACTGACGTTGCCATTGGTGACGGTGACGCCCTCAACGGTGGCGTAATATTTCTGGTCGCCCAGGGTGTTCACCACAAAATTGTCCGAGGCGCCGGGATACCCCAGGGCCCAGACCTCTTCGCCGATGTCAACGTCCTGCCCCTCCTTCAAAAGGGGCAGAGCCTTCCGGCCCTTGATAGGCTCGGCCGCCTCCAGGACCGCCAGATCGGCCTCGTCAGAGTCGGCCTTATAGAGGATCTCACAGGGGACGACGTGGCTGGTGTCCACCTCCAGATCTCCGTTGATGCCATAGTCGTCCAGGAGTATGTAAACGTGTTTAAGGGTATACTCAAACTCCCTGTAAATGTCGTCGGTCAACGACTCGGTTTCTGTGTCGGCGGTCACAACGTGGCGGTTGGTCACATAGTACTTGGTCTCCTTACCGGCTTCGCCAACGCCAAAGCCGGTACCGAATGACACGCCCCTTCCGGACATAATGTGCTGTGACGTGTTATCGCTTTTGTTCACCAACGTCACATCCACGTCGTAGATGGCGGCAATGCGCACCACACCGTTGCGGTTGTCCGAACCCACGTTTTTGCCGGAACAGCCCGCCAGGGCAATGGTCAAAAGGCAAACGACTAAAAATAAAGCGGCGATTTTCTTTTTCATACTTTTCCCCTCCCTTATGGTTCTTCTATCCACACGGCGGCGGCGGTGTTGTTGTCGTTGTCCGCCGGCACGCGGTCCGCCAGGCGCTCTCTCATGAGCCGGAGCCAATCCTCCGGGTCGGAGGCGGCCTTCAGGTCCCGCTCCATCTCCTCCTCCAGGACATACTCCCAGAACCCGTCGGAGCACAGCAGGAAGGCCGTCCGCCCCGCCCCGATGGGGCAGGAGCCGGTCTCCACCTGGAGCTCCTCATCCTGTCCCAGCGCCCGGAGGACCCGGTTGCGGTCCGGGTGGTGCCGGATCTGGTCCGGGGTGATCTGCCCCAGCATGACGCCGATCTGGGCGGCGGAATGGTCCCTGGTCTGAAACCGGAGCTTCCCGTCCTGGAAGCGGTAGAGCCTGGAGTCCCCGGCGTGGGCCCAAACGGCGCGGCTGGCCATCAGATTCAGCGCCACCACCGTGGTCTTCATGCTGCACTGGGGCGTCTGAATGGCGAGGACCGCCTCATTGGCGGCTTTCACCAGGTTTTTCAGGACCTCCTCGTCCACCTGCCCGGACCAGCGGCCGCAGATGAGCTCAGAGGCCCTGGCCGAGGCCAGCTCCCCGCCCCCGTGGCCGCCCAGGCCGTCGGCCACGACAACGCAGAGTCTCTTTTCCTCGTGCTTTTTCCACATCACGGTATCTTCGTTGCGGGGCCGTCCGCCGATATTCGTATAAGTGGCGATCTTGAACATCACTTTCTCCTTTTGGCCTTGGCATCGGCCTTCTGCTCCAACGTCCGGCCAATGGAGAGGACCACGGCCGTATAGTTATCCTGATTCGTATACCCCTTGGAGGAGATGATCGCGCGCAGCTCGTCGGCCGGGTTGGCCCCGGACAGCGCCGTCACCAGCTCCTTGTCGGACACCGCGTTGTAGACGCCGTCCGTCATCAGGACGATCTTGTCGCCGTCCCGCACCGGCAGGGCCCTGGTGGGCATATCCACATACTTGATGTCTCCCATGCCCAGATAGCTTGTCAGGCCCCCTCTCTTGGGGTGCTCATAGACCTCCCGCAGCTCGATGGCGCCGCTGGCGGCCTTGGCCGCCAGCTCGGCCTTATAGGTGTGCTCCCGGTTGAGCTCGTAGAGCGCTCCGTCCCGCAGGAGACAGATCCTGCTGTCCCCCACGCTGATGAAATCAAAGAGCTCGTCCCGCAGAAGGCCCATCACCATGGTCGAGCCGCTGCGCGTCAGTCCCTCCGGCCCCAGAAGCGCGTCCACATCGTTCACGGCGCGCCCCAGAAGGTCGAGAAGCACCTGCTCGTGGGAGCCGGAGGCGGTGAAGAAGCCGTTCAGCGCGGCGGAGACCGCCGCCTGGCTCACCCGCTCGCCGTGCTCCAGGCCCCCCATGCCGTCCGCGACGATGGCGAGGAGCCCCTGCCTGTCGGCAAACTCCGTGGGCGAGACGGCAAAGCAGTCCTGCTGGTTCCGGCGGGCGCCCTGCTCGTGGAGCTTGGCGACCTGCACCCGCAGCGCGCCCTCCTCCGTCACGTGTCCGCTCTTTTTCCCGCGTCCGCGCCGGACGCTCTTGACAATGAGCGTCACGACCAGCGCCGTGAGCAGCGCCAGCGTCACCCCGGCCGCGGCGCAGATGCCGCCGAAGGTCAGGGGGTTCTCGTTGGCAAAGCTCCGGATCTGTTCCAGGACCGAGGAGGTCTTTTGCTCCTCGGACCCCTTGTCCGCGCCCTCCTCCGGCTTACTGTCCTCGGGCGTATCGTTCCCGGTCTTGTCGTTCCCCGTGTCGCCGGGCACGGTGGCGCCGCTTACGGGGGGCTCCGACGGGGCGACGCTTGCGGGAGGCTCCGTCGGAGAAACGCTTGCGGGGGGCTCCGTCGGGGGAACGCTTGCGGGAGGTTCCGTCGGGGGAACGCTTCCAGGCGGCTCCGTCGGAACGCCGCTTGCGGGGGGCTCCAACGGGAGGGTGACGGGCGGGATGGAGGGGTCAGTATGCCGAGCGAAGAACACGGGTCCTGCTAAGAGGTCAGCCATTCTTCTCGTCCTCCATCTCCCAGTTGAATCTCTCGCCGCACAGCGGGATGAAGAGGAGCGTGGTGTTCGGCCCGATGGAGATGGTGTCGTAGGCGTGGATCTCCACGGCGTTGAGCACCGTCTTGTTGTTGACCTTCACCAGGTTGCGCCCGCCGGCGGGCCCGAAGTAATACGCCACCTCGCCGCTGTCGTAGGCGATCATGGCGTGGCCCTCCCGGGAGATCTTGTCGTCGCCGTGGATGCAGATGTCGCCGGTGGCGCGGCCTATGTAGTTGTAGCCGGCGTGGATGCGGAAATCCTCGCCGTAATTGGGGCCCTTGACGCAGACGAGCCAGCCCACCACGGGATCGCGGTTGGTCCCGTCATTGCCGGCGGTGACTGTCTCGATAAAGCTGTCGCTGTTGTTGGGCGTAACGCCGCCGGCCTGGCCGCCGCCCACCGACTCGGTGGCGCCGGGTATGCTGCCGCCGGCGGCCTGACCGCCGACCACCGGCTCCGTTGCCGAAAAGCCGCTGTAAGCGGGGCGCGCGCCGCACTTGGGACAGGTCGGGAATTTCGCGGTATCAAAGGGGTGTCCGTTCACGCAATAAGTCATAGTGGTATTGGCTTCCATTGTTTTGCCCTCCTGAAAAATATTTTTTTGGCGGTTTTTGGCCATTTCCGCATTCATTTTAGCACAATCGATTTTTTCTCGGTCCATATCGTTTCCAAGCCCCGAAAAGCCAAAAAAGCCGGAAGGCTGTAGGCCTTCCGGCG
>CANQSD010000057.1 GCA_947626385.1 uncultured Oscillospiraceae bacterium
TCCCCGACGGCGGCGAGGCCGAGGGGGTGGAGACGATAAGGTTCCGGGACCCCTCAGTCGCTTCGCGACAGCTCCCCCACGGGGGAGCTTAACCTCCCCCGTGGGGGAGGTGCCGAGCGAAGCGAGGCGGAAGGGTTCCCCCGTCCCAGCCTTCCCCGCAGGGCGGGGAAGGTGGCGCCCGCAGGCGCCGGATGAGGTGGGTGCGTTCATCGGGGGCTTGTGTGTTTTTTCGGAACCGCTCTGTCATCCCACCTTCGCTTCCCCCCTGCCCCCCTCCTACGAGGAGGGGGCTTAAAAAGGATGCGCCGCTATGCGGCGCAATTTTTTATAAAAGCGGCGCGAAGCGCCGCATCCTTATTCCCTTAACCCCTTTTTCGGAAAAAGGGGTGCCGCCGCGGCGGCGGGGTATTCGAGCTTGTGGAGCGTCGCTGATGCTTCCGATAATCGAATCGCAGCACCACCCCGGCCTCGCTTCGCTCGGCCACCCCTCCGTAGGAGGGGCAAGAGTGGGTGCGTTAACGAAACGGTTCCGATAAATCGCACCATCCCCCGTCTCAGAGCCCCCTCCTCGTAGGAGGGGGGCAGGGGGGAAGCGAGCGTCAGATGACAGAGCGGTTCCGACAAAACGCACCCGCCTCCGACACGTTAGCCCCTCCTAGGTCGGCGACAGCCGCGAAGCGGCAGGGGTGGTGACGCCGCATGGGGTGAAAAAAACACCCCTCTTTTTAGAGGGGTGTACTTAGGTTTGCTCGGTAAAACGCTTAGCTTGTGGGATCACGCGAGGGTGGCCAAGTCTCTGGCGTCCTGGGGGGCGAGGGGGTCTTCGAAGTCCGGGAGGGTGAGGGCGCGGGCGGGGGCGATGGTGGAGATGGCGTGCTTGTAGACCATCTGCTGCTTGCCGTCGCTCTCCAAAAGGACGGTGAAGCTGTCGTAGCCCAGGACGGTGCCGCGCATCTGGAAGCCGTTTACGAGGAAGACCGTCAGAGGGGAGCGGCGCTTTCTCGCCTCATTCAAAAAGGAATCCTGCAAATTGAGTGGTTTTATCATATGTAAGCCGCCTTTCTTTCGGGGCGGGGCCCCGTGTTTAGGCTTACAGTTTATACCAGCTCCCGCGCGAAATCCGTCGAAAGAGCGACGGCCCTTTGAAAATCCAGGGGATTTTTAAAGTCGATCCATAAGGCGTCCTCATAGCGGCGGCACCAGCTCAGCTGGCGCTTTGCGTAGCGGCGGGATTCGCGCTTGATGAGCTCCACGGCCTCGTCCACACTGCACCGCCCCTCCAGGGCGGCGGTGAGCTCCTTGTAGCCGATGGCCTGCATGGCGGTGTGTTCGGCGGTGAGGCCCCGGGCGAGGAGGGAGCGGACCTCCTCCAGAAGGCCCCGGTCCATCATGTCGTCCACCCGGCGGTCGATGCGGGCGTAGAGCTCCGCGCGGTCGGCAAAATTGAGGACGACGGTGCGGGCGGCAAAGCGCGGGGGGAGGGTCCGGGTGCGCTCATCGTGCCGGGAGATGCTGTCGCCGGCGCGGGCGATCTCCAGGGCGCGGACGATGCGCTTTTTATCATTGGGGTGGAGCTTTTGGGCGCGGTCGGGGTCGGTCCGGGCCAGCTCGGTAAGGAGCGCCTCGCCGCCCTCGGCGTCATAGCGGGCGGAAAGGGCCTCCCGCAACGCGGCGTTCTCCGGGCGGGGGGCGAAATCCCGGCCGGAGACGAGGGATTCGATATAAAGGCCCGTGCCGCCCACGATGACGGGGAGCCTGCCCCGGCTGAGGATGTCCTCGCAGGCACGGGCGGCGGCCTCCACGTAGAGAGAGACGGAGTAGGGCTCGAAGGGGCTGGCCACGCCGATCATGTGGTGGGGGACGCCCCGCGTCTCCTCGGGGGTGGGCTTGGCGGTGCCGATGTCCATGTACTGATAAATCTGCATGGAGTCGGCGGAGACGACCTCGCCGCCCAGCTTTTCGCAGAGCTCCACCCCCAGGCGGGTCTTGCCGGTGGCGGTGGGGCCGGTAATGACAAGTACGGAAGGCAGCCTGTCGAAAAAGGCCGTTGGCCTTTTCCGACAAAGGGGAACGTGCGGGACATTTTGCGTGAATTCTGCGGAATTCACGCAAAATGTCCCTGCCGTCGCCCTGCGCTTTGAGGTCCACGCGCAATCGGAGATTGCGTGGGGAAAGGAGGAGCCAAGCCCGCACCTGAGCCCTGCCGCTTGTGGCGGGGCGAGGTTAAGCGGCTTGCGCGACGACGCGGGCACACTTGGGCGACAAAAGGTATTTTTTCCGACGTACATGCCGCCGGAAAAAACGCTCGATTTGAGTTCTTTGACAAACTGTACGGAAGGTGTCATGCGCGTTTAAAGCTCCTGTCCAGCTGGGATCGAGTGAGCTCCAGGCTCACGGGGCGGCCGTGGGGGCAGTAGCGGACCTGCCCGGAGAGGACCTTGTCCACGAGGTCCGTGAGCTCCTGGGGGTCGGAGCGCTTGCCGGCCTTGATGGCGGCCTTGCAGGCCACGGTGTGGAGGACGTCGTCCCGCATGGCCTCCACGTCCCGCTTGCCGCCGGTCCTGAGCTTGCCGGCGATCTCCTCCAGCGTCCCGGCGGGGTCGGAGAGGTCCATGTCCAGGGGAACGGCGCGGATGGCCACGCTGCCGTCGCCGAAGTCGTCCAGCTCAAAGCCCAGGTCCGTGAGGAGGTTGGCGTTTTCCAGGAGGACGCCGGCGGTCTCGCCGTCCACGTCGCAGATGACGGGGCTGAGGAGGAGCTGGCCGGCGGGCTCGTGGGGGCGGGATTTGAGCTTGTCGAAGAGCATCCGCTCATGGGCGGCGTGCTTGTCGATAAGGAAGAGGCTCTCGCCCCGCTCCACCAGAACGTAGGTGTTCAGCGCCTCCCCCACGTAGCGCCAGTCCCGCCGGGGGGCGGGGGCCGGCTCCGGGTCCGGCGCGGGGGCCGTGTCGGGCTCGGGGGCTTTGGACGGGATGGGGCGGGCGGGGCCCGGAAGGGGGATGGAGGACTGGTCCGGCATCCGAATGCTCTCGCGAAGCTCAAAATCCGGCAGGACGGGCCGGGGTGCCTTGCTTTGGCCCTGAACCGGGACGTGGCGGAAGAAGCCGCCCGAGGGGGCGGATTTCACGGAGGAAAAGCCCGGCTTCTCCGGGGCAAAAAGCGGCGCGCCGGGGAGCTTTTTGGGGTCGAGCGCGCCGGCGGCCCGGAGGGTGCTCTGGGAGATGGGCAGCTCGGTGGGGCCGTCCTCCCGCTCCAGCGCGCCCCGGACGGCCCAGTAGACCGCGTCAAAGACGGCGCGCTCGTCGGCGAAGCGGACCTCCAGCTTGGTGGGGTGGACGTTCACGTCCACCGCGCCCAAAGGCAGCTCCACGTTGAGAAGGCACACGGGGAAGCGGCCGGTGAAGAGGGAATTTTTGTACGCCTGCTCCACGGCGGCCTGGAGTAATTTAGATTTGATGAACCGGCCGTTGATGAAGAAAAACTGCCAAGAGCGGTTGCCCCGGGCGGCGGCGGGGGTGGAGACGTAGCCGGAGACGGCGATGGCGTCCATCTTGTTTTGCGCCTCCAGAAGGCCCCGGGCGAAGTCCCGGCCCAGGGCACAGTAGGCGGCGGACTGGAGGCGGCCGTCGCCGGGGGTGTGGAGCTCCTCCTTGCCGTCCCGGACATAGCGGACGGAGATCTCAGGGTGGGAGAGGGCCAGGCGCGTCACGGCGGAGGCCACGGCGGCGCTCTCCGCCCGGTCGTTTTTCATGAATTTCTGGCGGGCCGGGGTGTTGTAGAAGAGGTCCCGGACCGCGATGGTGGTGCCCTCCGGAGTCCCCACGGGGGCTTTGTCCCGCTTGACGCCGGCCTCCAGCGTCAGGCACACGCCCTCCGCCGCGCCCCGCTCGCGGGTGCGCAGCTCGATTTTGGAGACGCTGGCGATAGCCGCCAAAGCCTCGCCCCGGAAGCCCAGGGTGCCGATGGCCGCCAGCTCCTCCTCCCGGCGCAGCTTGGAGGTGGCGTGGCGAAGAAAGGCCGTCTCCACATCCTCGGGGGCGATGCCGCAGCCGTCGTCGGTGACGCGCACCAGGGCCATGCCGCCGGCGGCGATCTCCACGGTAATAAACCGCGCCCCGGCGTCCACGCTGTTTTCCGTCAGCTCCTTGACCACAGAGGCCGGCCTCTCCACCACCTCCCCGGCGGCGATAAGGTCGGCCAGGTGCGGGGACATTTCATAAATTCTCGGCATCGTTATTCACCTGGCTCTCCATTCTCTTTTGGTTTTCCGAAGGCTCAACGCTGTGACAGCGGCGCGGATTCGCGGATAAACGGGGATCTATTTATGTCGCGGATATTCAGGCATCAAATCAATTAATCTTGCTGTACGCCCTTCTTTATCCAATAAAATCTCAACATTTTCCACATCTCCGCCTAAATGCATCATAAATTCTCTGCAAATCCCACAAGATGGAATTATATTTCCATCTTTATATACTGAAACCACTTTTGTGATCTCACTTTCACCATATGTAAGCATTGTTGATAAAGCATTTCTTTCCGCGCACATCCCTATAGAGCCGTCCGTATCAATGCAGATACCCTTATAAATGTTACCTTTTTTCGTGAGTACGGCAGATGCCACACTCCCTACCCACATTTTATTTGAAACATCATGGGGATTTAAAACGCTCATTGCTTCTTCATATAACCTTTTCCATTCTTTGTTCACTGTTTTGCCCTCCTTCTGATTGTTACCGGGACACAAGGTCGAAGGGGGCTCACCTGTAGATCCTGGACAGGCCCTTGACGTTTACGGGGTCTACGTCCATGGTGACCACGTCGCCCACCTGGCATTTGGTGTCGGTGACATCCAGGATGGTGTGCATCATGCCCACGTCCCCCACGATGCGGAGCTTCTGGTCGCCCAGCTTCACGGTGGGGCGGCGGCGACGGGAGCGGATGAGGTCCACAAGGCTCTGGCCCTGCTCCTGGCGGGTGAGGGAAAAGCCGTGGTAATAGCCCACGGACACCACGGCCAGCCGCGCGGGGCGCTTCAGGGCAACGCCGCCGATGCGGTGGCCCTTGGGGAACCAGCCCACCTCCTCGATGCCGGCCTCAATGCGGCCCACCTTCACAAGGCCGGGGGCGGCCCCGCCGGCCACGCGGCCGGAAAAGGCGGTGCCCACCCGCACGGCGTCCATGAGGTCGAAGTCGTATTTGAAGAGGGCGGCGGAGTCGCAAACAGAGGCCAGGCCCGTCTCATAGCCCATGGCGTGGAGGGTATCCAGCACGGACTTGAAGGCGTCCAGCTGGGAAAGCGTCCGCTTCCGGCTCTTCCAGGACTGGGCGTAGGTGGAAAAGACGCCCACCACCGCCAGATTCGACATATAGCGGTAGATAGCGGTGATCTTATCCGTCTCCGTAGGGATGAAGCCGTAGCGGCCGAGGCCGGTGTCGATCTTGATCTGGACCTCGCAGACGGTCTTGCGCTCCTCGGCGATGGCGTTGAGGACCACGGCGGCCTCGTAGGAGCCCACGGTGCAGATGACGTTCAGGTCCACCAGCTGCCGGAGCTCCTTTTCGTCGGCGGTGGAACGGAGCATCATCAGCTGCTCCTCGATGAACCCGGCGGCCCGCAGGGCGTCGGCGTCCTTAGGGTCCGACACGGCGAAGGCGCGGATGCCCTCCTCCCGCAGGAGCTTGGCGGTGGTCACAAGGCCAAGGCCGAAGGCGTCCCCGGTGAGGTCGGCCCAGATCTGGGCCCCCCGGGCGCGGGCCTTCACAGCGGCGACGTTCTGCTTGATGGCGGCTTTATCAATGATGAGGTTTTTCATATTGACCTCCTTTACCCCCATGGGGCAGCCAAAAAAGGATGCCTTTATTATACAATATGCGTCTTGTAAATTCCATAGAAATTTGTTAAAATACGAGTAGTTTTTGAAAATGGAGACATTTTGCCGTGAAAACTCAGAGAAACGTGATCTCCGCCGAGATGCTTGCCCGGCAGGAGGGGTATATGGAGGAGGCCGCCGAGCTCAACGCCGCCCGCGGGGAGCCGGTGTACGCCCTGGTGGACACCTACGGCTGTCAGCAAAACGAGGCCGACAGCGAAAAGCTTCGGGGGATGCTCCGGCGCATGGGGTACACCATGACCGGGGACGAGGCCGAGGCGGACGTGATCGTCATCAACACCTGCGCCGTCCGGGAGCACGCCGAACAGCGGGTGCTGGGGAACGTGGGGCACCTCACCCACACCAAGAAAAATAAGCCCTCCCAGATCATCTGCCTGTGCGGGTGCATGATGCAGGAGCCGGGGATGGCGGAGAAGATCCGGGAGTCCTACCGGCACGTCTCCCTGGTGTTCGGGCCCCATGTGCTGTGGCGGTTCCCGGAGTATCTGCTGGGGCTTTTGCGAGGCGGCAGGCGGGTCTTCGCCGTGGAGCCCTCCGACGGGGTCATCGCCGAGGGCCTGCCCTCGGCGCGCGACAGCGCCGTGAAGGCGTGGCTGCCCATTATGTACGGGTGCAACAACTTCTGCTCCTACTGCATCGTCCCCTACGTGCGCGGGCGGGAGCGGTCGCGGACACCGGAGGAGGTCCTGGCCGAGGCGCGGGACCTGGCGGCGCGGGGATACAAGGACATCACCCTTTTGGGGCAGAACGTCAACTCCTACGGCAAGGACCTGGACGCGGGAGTGGATTTCGCGGACCTCATCGAGCGCATCAACGACATCCCCGGCGATTTTCTCATCCGCTTCATGACCAGCCACCCCAAGGACGCTGGGGAGAAGCTCTTTTCCACCATGGCCCGGTGCGAAAAATGCGCCCGGCACATCCATCTGCCCTTCCAGTCCGGCTCAAACCGGGTGCTGACGGCCATGAACCGGCGGTACACCAGGGAGAGCTATCTGGAGCTTGTGCGACTGGCCCGGTCGTATATGCCCGACGTGGTGCTCACCAGCGACGTCATCGTGGGCTTCCCCGGCGAGACGGAGGAGGAGTTCGAGGACACGCTGTCCTTAGTGCGGGAGGCGGAATTCGACGCCCTCTTCACCTTCATCTTCTCCCCCCGGACGGGCACGCCGGCGGCGTCCATGCCGGACCCCTTCACAAGGGCCGAGAAGCAGGCGCGGTTCGATAGGCTGGTGGAGCTCCAGAACAGCATTTCGGAGAAAAAGCACTTATCATACGTGGGCACTACCCAGCGGGTGCTGGTGGACGGCCGGGACGGGGAGTACCTCACAAGCCGCACCTCCGGCGGGCGTCTGGTGCGGCTAGCAGGCGGGGACGAGCTTATCGGCACGTTCCAAGAGGCCGCCATTACCGGGAGCAACACCTGGGCGCTCTACGGGCAGCTTTGTCAGGAGGTGTGAGCCATGGCAAAAAAGGATATGGACGCCGGGCCCGTCAAAAAGGACGGGAACGAAAAGGACCTCTACGTCATCCGCAACGACAAAAAATTTGAGGACATGACCCCCATGATGCGCCAGTATTACGACATCAAGACGGGGCATCAGGACTGTATCCTCTTCTTTCGGCTGGGGGATTTTTACGAGATGTTCGGCGCGGACGCCCGGACCGTGGCCAAGGAGCTGGACCTGGCCCTCACCAGCCGCGACCGGTCCGCCGCCAATCCCGAGGACCGGGAGCCCATGTGCGGCATCCCCTACCACTCCTCCACGGCGTACATCGCGCGGCTCATCCAGAAGGGCTACAAGGTGGCCATCTGCGAGCAGATGGAGGACCCGGCCACGGCCAAGGGCTTAGTGCAGCGGGGCGTGGTGCGGATCATCACGCCGGGGACGGTGACGGACGCGGAGATGCTCTACACCGACCAGGCCAACTACATCTGCGCCATTTACCGGGACGCAAACGGCGCGGCTATCTGCTTCTGCGACGTCTCCACCGGGCAAATGATCGCCCGTGCCCTGCCGCCGGGGGACGACCAGAGCATCTACAACGAGATCGCCCGGTATCTGCCGGCGGAGACGATTTTGCCGCCGGAGCTCATCCGGGATAAGGAGCTGGTGTACCGCCTGAGCTCCACCTACGAATGCCTGGTGGCGGAGGGGAAGGAGCGGTTCGTCTACCCCAACTGCGTGTCCCTGGTCCTGAAGCAATTCAACGCCTCGCGTCTCGAGGAGCTGGGGCTGGAGGGGGAGCCGCAGACGGTGCTGGCCGTGGGCGGTCTGCTTTCCTACATCCTGGAAACTCAGCGCACGGATATGTCTTACATCCGCAAGCTGGAGCTTTACTCCGACGGGCGGTATATGGAGCTGGACCCCCAGACCTTCCGGAATCTGGAGCTTATGCGCTCCCTGAAGACCAGGGAGAAGCGGGGAAGCCTCCTGTGGACCATGGACTACACCCGCACGCCCATGGGCACCAGGACCCTCCGGGGCTGGGTGGCGCGGCCCCTCCTCTCCCCCGCCGGCATCACGAGACGCCTGGACGCGGTGGAGGAGCTGGTGGGCGACAACGTAACGCGGCCGGAGATCGCCGAGGCCCTGCGGCCCGTGGGGGACATGGAGCGCATCGTGGGCAAGGCCGTCTACGGCACGGCAAGCCCCAGGGACCTTCTCTCCCTGTCCGTCTCCATCGCCGCCATTCCGGAGGTGAAGGCGCTCCTCGCGGGGAAGACCTCGGCACAGCTTGCGCTTTTCCGGGAGATGGACGCCCTCACCGACCTTAAATCCGCCATCGACACCACGCTGTGCGACGACCCGCCCATCTCCGTCCACGACGGCGGCATCCTGCGCCCCGGCTTCAACGCCGAGGTGGACCGCCTCCGCGCCCTCCTGGGCGGGAGCAAGCAGGCGCTGGCGGACATCGAGGCCCGTGAAAAGGCCCGGACAGGGAAAAAGCTGCGGCTGGGGTACAACAAGGTCTTCGGCTATTACATCGAGATCCCCCGGTCCCAGTCCGAGGACGTGCCGGAGGACTACATCCGCAAGCAGACGCTGGTCAACTGCGAGCGGTTCATCACCGAGGAGCTGAAGAACCTGGAGACGGAGCTTCTGTCCGCCAGGGAGCGGGTCAACGACCTGGAGGAGCGGCTTTTCGTGGAGCTTCGCAATACCGTGGCCGCCGCCGTATCCCGCGTGCAGGAGACAGCCTCCGCCATCGGGGCGCTGGACGCCCTGTGCTCCCTTGCCAAGGCCGCCGTGGACGGCGGCTGGTGCCGGCCGGAGATCACCGTGGACGGGCGGCTCGACATCGTGGACGGGCGGCATCCGGTGGTGGAGCAGACGCAAAAGGACACGCTCTTCGTGCCCAACGACACGCATTTGGACTGCCAGGACGCCACCACGGCCATCATCACCGGCCCCAACATGGCGGGCAAGTCCACTTATATGCGGCAAACGGCGCTCATCGTGCTCATGGCGCAGATGGGGTCCTTCGTGCCGGCCAAGTCCGCGCGCGTCGGCATCGTGGACCGGGTCTTCACCCGCATCGGCGCCTCCGACGACCTGGCGGGAGGGATGTCCACCTTCATGGTGGAGATGAGCGAGGTGGCGGAGATCCTGAAGCACGCCACGGCCCGTTCGCTCCTGATCCTCGACGAGATCGGGCGCGGCACCTCCACCTACGACGGCATGGCGGTAGCCAGGGCGGTGCTGGAGCACTGCGCCGACAAGCGCAAGCTGGGGGCCAAGACCATGTTCGCCACCCACTACCATGAGCTGACGGAGCTGGAGGGCGCGATCCCCGGCGTGCGCAACTACAACATCTCCGCCAAAAAGCGGGGGGACGACATCATCTTCCTCCGGAAGATCGTCCCCGGCGGCGCCGACGACAGCTACGGCGTGGAGGTGGCGAAGCTTGCCGGCGTGCCGGACAACGTGATCCGCCGGGCCCGGGCCATTCTCTCCGAGCTCATTGCCGCCGCCCCCGAGACGGCCAAAAAGCCCAAAAAGGCCGGTGGGGACGAGCCGGAGCCCATTGAACAGGTGTCCCTGGAGTCCATGGCCGGCGACGAGGTCACGAAGGCCCTCCAGGCGCTGGATCTCAACACCGTAACGCCCATCGAGGCGCTGAATCTGCTCTACGAGCTGAAAAAGAAGGTCACATCATGAGCGCGAAAAAAAGCGGCGGCTTACGCTTCCCTATGACGGACGTGGAGCGGGCGATCGGGTGGATGTATGTATTCGTCCATATGTTCGCCATGCGGTATGTGCTCTCCGCCCTCAATAAGCACGTGTTCCCCGGCCTCGGGTTCACCCTCAGCGCCGGGTGGCTGGATTTCCTCTATTACGCCGTGGGCTTTGTGTTCCTGGCCGGGTTCCTGTTCCACTTTTTGAAGGAATCCTTCGCCGATATGTGTGGGCGTCTGGCGGATACGCTCATCGCCGTGCTGGTGGGGTTCGTGGTGTACGAGCTCTTCTCCGGGCTCATCAACTACGTGCTGGCGCTCCTCTTCACCCGCGCCGACGCGGCGGCCGCGGCGGCTGACCACGCCCAGCGGCTCAATCCCGGCAAGCTGGCCCTGGTGGGCCTGCTCCTGGCGCCGGTGGTAGAGGAGACGCTGTTCCGCGGCGTGGTCTTCGGGACCCTCCGGGGAAAAAGCGCGATCCTGGCCACGGTGGTGTCCGTCTTCTTCTTCGCCTTCTACTTCGTGTGGCAGGACATGGTCTTTTCCTTCACCCCAGGGGTGTTTCTGACCCTCCTGCGCTACGTCCCGGCGGGCCTCGTCCTCGCCTGGGCCTACAACCACTCCCACACCGTCTGGGCCCCCATTTTCCTCCATATCCTCATCAACTGCGTGACGGTGACGGTGAGGATCGGATATTGAAAAAACGATCCCCTTTTTCAGCTATGCGTATTATACCACAAAATAAGCAATTTGTCAAGTATTTTTTAGTATTAATAAGTAGGGGCTTCCAAACCCGCCCTTCTTCTCCCCCTTTGGCAGGTTAAAAACCGCCCCTCCCGACCGGGAGGGGCAAATTGTCGCGCTTATTTTTGCGGGAGGAATTTTGTTGGGTCCACGCTCTGGCCGTTTACGGTGAGGGAGAAATGGAGATGGGAATTCTCGCCGGTCTCGCCGAGGGCGGTGTCACCTACGGAGCCGATGGGGGCGGCCAGGGCCACGTGGTCGCCCACCTTGACGGCGGGCGCGGCGGCGAGGTTGGCCGAGACGCTGACCACGCCCGCCCCGTGGTCGATGACGACGGCGGACCCCAGCATATCGTCGGTGTAGACGGCGGTGACGGTGCCGGCGGCGGGGGCGAGGACGGTGGCGCCGCGGCTGGCCTCGATGTCGATGCCGTCATGGGTGCGCCAGTCGTCCATGGTGGCGTTGTAGATGAGCTCGTCCGGGGAATAGGGGGCGGCGATAGCGCCGCTGACGGGCCAGGCGAAAATGAGGTCCTCCGGCTTCACCTCCGCATCAGTGGCGGGAGGCTCAGAGGGCTTGGTATCCGGCGGCTCGGTGGGCTTTGTGGTGTCCTGAACGGCCAGCGCGCCGCTTTGGGGCGGAGGCGTCACCGCGGGCTTGGTGTCCTCCGGCACCTGGTGCTCAGGCTCGGTGGCCCCCGGCGTCGCGTTCGGCGCTGTGGGCTTGCTCGGGGTGGTTTTAGGGGGCAGGTCCCCCATGGCGTCGACATAGTCCCCCACATCGTCCGGGGCCAGCGGCGAGAAGCGCGAAAACAGCAGCAGCCACGCCGACACGCCGATCACGGCGATGCAGACGAAAAGGACTATGTAAAAGCCCTTTCCGCCGAGGAACTCGTCAACACGCGCAGAAAGGCTTTTCTTCTCGTGCATACGATCCTCCGATCCGCGGGTCACCCCGCGTTTGTTCTCCCCTATCATGCCCCGCACGGCGGAAGATTATACGCGGAAAGGAAAATTTTTGCGGGCGAGGCCCCCCGGCCCCCCTGGCCCTCCACGAGAAAGAAGGTTGCCGCCCTTTGGGGCGGCGGGGACAAGGGACGGGCGGGTTCTAAACCCGCCCCTACCGCCTCCTTTAAACCTCAGCGACGCTCCACGGGCTCGAATACCCCGCCGCCGCGGCGGCACCCTATTTTCCGAACTCCCAATTCCTTTTTTGTGTTCCCGGAGTATCTGAGTCACGGCTGGAGTGAATATTTATCCAACGCTGTGTATCAAAAATTTTCCCATCAGCATAGTTGCTGATGGGAAAATGACTATTAGGCAAGCAGTATCCCCGTTGCTCAAAAGTTCATTTTCGTAGCCTTCCTGTTGACCTGGACCAGCTTCAGCCAAATATACT
>CANQSD010000058.1 GCA_947626385.1 uncultured Oscillospiraceae bacterium
ATACCGCATTTTCATCACCAAGTTTATTTTACCACTGTTATATATAACTGTCTACTTTTTATTAGAGAGTAGTATTAGTTATGGCGGGGTAGATTTTGCTCATATGTTCGCCCCAATTAACTTACCCATAGTGGCTGCGGCTTTTCTTGCATTTTCGTTGTGACGTGGGTGTAGGTTCTTAGCGTGAACCCAGCGTCGCAATGGCCGAGGATGCTGGACACGGTTTTCACGTTCACGCCGTTCTGGAGGGCTAGGGTGGCGAAAATCATGTAGACGGATATGGGGGAGGCCGGCGGACTTGAGGACTTTGTTGTGGATGTCGGTCACGGAGTCAGGATAGTACATGCCGAGAGTGACAGGGGAGGGGAACATGTACTCGATGTCTGGGTGCTTGGCGAGTTCCTTTCTGAGAATGTCCACCGTTTCCTGCGATAGAGATATTCTACGAATGGAGGTTTCGGTTTTGGGGCGGGTAACTTTTACCCCTCCGCCCTTGACTCTGACTGCTTGCTTGCAGACGTTCAGGGTCATCAACGTCTCATCAAGGTCAGACCAGAGAAGGGCGACTAACTCGCCTTTGCGTAGGCCGGTGGTCAATTCGAGGAAGAACATGGCCAGAACACCCCGTTTGTCCGCCTCCTTGAGGTAGGCGCTGATGTCCTCCGGGTGCAAGATGTGCATTTTCTTCTTTTCTAATTTTGGAACTGTGCAGTCCTCAGTGAGATTCCGGAGGATGAGCCTCTCCTTTTTCCCCACCGCCCGAGGCGCTTTGCAATTGTGGCCACTCAGCACTTTTCGAGCCAGACAACAGGATCCCGCCGCGTTTTTGCAACAGGCTTTCATACAGAAAAGCGCCGGGGATCGCTCCCCGGCACTTGCGCGGTCACGCACGATTTCGTGACATCTGCGTATTCCCGCTTTACGCTGTACTGCGGCTTTTTCCGGCGTTTTTATTCCTCACCCTTCGTGCCCTTCTGACAATAGCGCATAAGGATGGCGGCCATTTCACAGCGTTTGGCGGTTCCGGCGGGGTCGAGGAGGTTGTTGTCCTTGCCCGTAAGAATGTTCTCCATACTGCACCAGGACACTGCCTCCTGAGCCCAGCCGCTTACCTTTGCGGCATCGGCAAAGGGCAGCTCATACGGCTCACCGGCGTCAAAGCCGTTCCCGCCGTACTGCTTGGCATAGCGGTAGAGCATCGCTGCCATCTGCTCGCGGGTGATGGGGTCAGTGGGACCGAACATTCCGTTGCCGTAGCCGCCGGCGACGCCCTCGCTGGTCGCCCAGCGGATGGCCTCAGCGTACCAGTCATCCTCGGCCACGTCCGAATAGGCCATGGCGTAGTTGACCACCGGATCGCCCTGCATATGCCACAGCACCGTGACCATTTGAGCGCGCTGGACCGTGCCGTCGGGATCAAACAGACCGCCCCCGATGCCGCGCATCAGATTTGCCGTGATGACGTAATCGGTGTACTCGTGATACCAGGCGTTCGCGTCAAGGTCGGTGAATTTCCGGCTGGGACAGGCCTTGCCGCCGGCGCACTTGAATACGGCTGTGACAGTCACGCCTGTATTTGGCATCGTGAAGGAATACGTGCCGTCTCCGTTGTTCTTGAGCGCTACCGTCTTGCCGTCGCCGTCCGTGACCGTGAGCGCGTCAAGCGCATAGCCCTCGTCAGGCTTCACGGTAAGGGTGACTGTGGAGCCGGGAACGGCGCTGCCGTAATTCGCGGTAACGCTGCCGTGCTCTACGCGCTCAGGCAATGTCACGGGGTGGGAAACTGCGCTGCCGCCGCCGCTGCTGCCGCCGGCCTTAATATACTCGGCCTTGATCACCACGTTGTACCAGGGCATTTCGAAGGTATTATCGCTGCTGATCTCAAGGGGGTTTTCAGGATCGTTGGGCTCAACGCTCCAGCCGGTGAAAGTGTAGCCGACGCGGACATCATAGGACAGTTTGACTATCTCGCCGGGGGCGTAGAGGCCGGAGCCGGTGCCGTTGATGACGGTGACCCGATACCGGTCGGTCAGCTGCTCATGGACCGTGACAGACGCCGTTTGCGGGCTCGGCGTGCCCATATAGGTGAGAACGTCTTCCGTGAGCTCAACATCCACGCGCGTTCCGACGGTCAGCTCGTAAGGCTCGCCGGACTCCTCATACCAGGCGGAGAACGTGCCGATGATGAAGGTGGTGGCGCAAAGGGTACTGTTCTTCACGTCCCCTGTCACAACCGACCAATCGGCGTCCAGGGGGTTCAGGCCATAGATCTCTCCCACGACTCCATCGGGAAGTCCCGTGAGTCCAATGCCCTCGCGCACCGTGGAGACCTGGACCGGGCGGCTGAACCTGAGGACGTAGCAGCCCAAAATCTCGCTGTATTCCAGTGCGGCGGTGGCAGCTTGGCTGCTCGTCATGTTCACATTGACCCCGGTCCGAACCGGCGGGACCTGCATCCACTCACTGGACTGCGTGGTGTAGTCATCAAGCTCATATTTCACCTGCCAATAGCCGGAGGGGACCATCCACATATACTGTCCCAGCGCATCGGTGGTCAGCGGGTTCGTCTGATCGTAATTTTCGGCATCCCATTGCGCACTGTCTGTTCCGACGGCGTTTGCTGCCGTATAGAGTGTGGTGGTGACGCCCTGGAGCCTGTTGGACTCTATGCCCTCGTACACGTACCCTGACGGGTCCTCACAGCAGGAAACGGCGGCGTTGGGCGTGGCCTGGAGGGGCCATTCAAGCTCTATTTTCTTGTTGAGGAAATTCACCCGCACCTTCTCGCTGTCAACGGTTACGGTCTGGGAGGCGGTAGCGGGGTAGTAGCCCGCGGGGCAGGAGTTTTCCGTGATGATGTAGGTGTGACCGAGCTCAGCCCCAAAGACCGCGAGACCGGCTTCGCTGGTGACTTTCGTCTCCGAGCTGTGGGTACTCGTATCGGTGACGGTGAAGGAGGCAACGCGGGGACCGCCTGCCTCGGTGGTCTTGACGACCTCTATGACCGCCGGGACGTAACGCATGGGCACGATCTTCCAAATCTGGTACTCGTCGTTGGGGTGGACCTTGTAAAGAAGCTTCACCCAGAAATCAAAGGCCTTTGTCTTGTCGGTGACGGTGAGATCGCCGTTTTGCGTGAGCGTCACGGGCTTGCCGTCGCTCTCATAGAGCTGGAATTCGTACTTATCCGCGTCCAAAATTTTTGACTTCACTTCGTAGGACTCCACAAGCTCCTGATAGCTGATATGCATATCGATCACGGTGGAGAGGTTGACCTCCGCCGGGACGATGATGGGCTCCTCCTCCCGCACTGTGAATCTGGTGGGCATGAACTTCCTCCCGAGGACCCAATCCGGCTGGGTGAAGTAAGTCGTCCAGAAGTCCAGGCTTTCTCTTTTCTTCCCGATCTTAATCGCGGTGCCGACCTTGGCCTCCAGACCGAGGGCTATGCTGATCTCGGCGTCGAATTCAGTCTGACGGCCTGTGCCGAAGGAGGCGTGACCGTGACCCTTGATATCGATCCTGGGCCCGGCCTGGCCGTAAACTCCGACCTCCAGCACCCGCAGGAGGGACAGCCCGAAATCTCCCCTGATGCCGATGCCTGTGCCGGCCTCGGCGTGGAACTTAAGATCGGTATTCTGAGTGGCCGGCGTGAGGTCGCCTGTCTTGCTGATGATCTTGTTGTCCGAAATGACCACGCCCGCTTGAAGTCCGGTCTTGATCTCGGTATTGACGGAGAGCTCGCCCAGCAGCTTGTAGTTATAGTAGATGCTGCTGCCGAAGTAGAAGCCCAGGCCCGGAACGGCGGGAATGGGAATGTACACCTTCGCTGTGGGCAGGACCGTGTCCTTGCTCAGATGCGGTTCGAGCTCGTCCAGGTATTTCTCAAGCTCCTGCTCATCGAAATATTTGCTGAGGACGTCGGTTTCGGTGGTGGAATTTTCGCCGTTGATGGAGACCGAGAAGCCGAGCGTGAAGCTCATGTCTTCGGAAATGGAGATGTAGCCGTTGTACTTGGGGATAAAGCCGTCCAACTCCACATCGCCGTTCTCGTCCCGCTTCATGGTGAGGCGGTAGTCAACGCTGGTGACAGACTCAAAGCCCACCGTCACCGTCAGTGTCTCGGAGATCTCTCCGAAGTGTCCCTTGGTCTTGGTGCCCACGGTTATGGTGAACTCGGGCTTCACCGTGAGCTGACCCGCTGTATCGCCCAGGATGTCGAAGCTTGCGGTGAGCTTAGCCGTGCACTTCACGCCGTCGACTCCGAATTCTTTTTCGAGCTCCTCGCTCCATACGTTTATCGCCGAGTCAATGAGGTCAATGGCAAACTGGGAGGACATAAACTCCCGCGCGAGGGCCTCGGTGTCCGCGTCAATGGTCACCTCGCCGGTGGCGTAGTTGATGTGATAGATTGCGGGGACGCTGCCGATGCTGCCAATAAGCTCCTCGGGGGTGCCGTCCCAATTTTCCAGCGTGGCGTGCTCCAGATCCGCGCTTCTGAAGTTGCTGATGCTGATGGATTTGTACACCCTCGTGATGTCCAGGTCCTCGTCCTCCGTGACATCCGCTTCCACGGTGTATGTATTCTCGCTCTCATCTTTCTTTTTGATCCTGTAAACCCGGCTGCCCACGAGGAGATATTCAAGCGTCCTTTCCTTGCAGTCTTCGGGGGCCGTATAGTCTCCGCCCACGGTCACGTCGGCGTCATCGTCCTCGGCGGCTGTCTCCGCCAGAACATACGCCTTGCCGCCTTCACCGCTGTCGAAGCAGATGCACAGGGTGTCTACGTCAGAATCAAAGTCAACGAAGGAGCCGTTTTTCACGGTCACAACGTACATATCTCCGTCCTGGCCTGTGACGCTGCGGCTTGTACCGCTGCCATCGAGCTTGCCGCCCTCGGGGCTGACCAGAGTGATCTCGGCGCCTTCGGAGATGTTGAACTTGTATGTACCCGGCGCGACTGTCACGGCCTCAAGCCTGCTGCCGGTGCGCTCATCCTTGTCCTCCGGCGGCGTATAGACGCTGCCCTCGACGTCAGGCTCGCCCCACCCGGTTATCTGCGGCTTTTCGTAGGCGTCCGGGGTCTGCTCCTCGGAGCCCTCCGGATTGTACCACTCAACGCGGAACTGCTCCGGCGTGATACCGAAAATATGCGTGCCGGTCCATGTGTTTCCCTCGGCGTTGCAGCTGTCTAAGACGGCCTCCTCTGAGTTGCCCTGCCAGTCTGTGGCAACCACCCGTACATCGGCAACGCGGCCCGTGCCCTCTTTAAACTTCACCGTGAAGGTGAATTCCGGAAGCTCCGGCCAGAAGGTGTAATACCTGGGATTCTTGGCGGGATCAGAGAAGTCTATGACAAACGTGTTTGGCACGTTGGGGTCCGCCGTTGTCTTGCCGTGGACATAGTTTGTTACGGTCAGGCTCTCCACAACCGGGAGCGTTGACTTGTATACAATGGTCTTGTTCTCGGTCTGACTGCCGTTTATTGTCGCGTGGACGGTGTGCGACCCTTCGGTCAGCGTGATGGTGGTGTTCCACACGCCCGCCTGGTTGGCGGTGGCGGACGCCGCGAGGGTGCCGTCCACGTAGACCTGCACCGTGGCGCCCTTCGTCGCGACGCCGCTGACGGTCACCGTTTCCTTGTCGGTGGAGGTGGGCAGCTCCACCGTGTAGTCCTTCGCGGTGAACGAAACCGACTCCGTTTCGTTGGCTGTTTCAAATTTGGCTGTGACGGTATTCTCTTTGGCGCCGGGGATCACGTTGAAGCGGATGATGTCGCCGCTCTTGACGGTGAGAGACACGCTCTTACCGCCCTGTGCGTATTCGGCGGCCTCGGCCTTCGCGCCGTTCACGCTGACGCTGTTTTCTTCGACAGTCCCGTTTTCCACGGACAGCGTCAACTTGTCTTCGCCGCTCGGCAGGCTCGCCGTCAGGCGGGCCGTGTACGACTGGCCCGCGACCACAACGCCGGAGTTGACCAGCTCCAGGTCCGCGCTGTATTCGGCCCTGGCGTTCTGATTCTTGATCACCACGCCGAACTCCCGGCCGGGAGCTTCGTTTTCTGAATCGAGAACATAGTCGTAGTAGCAGTAGTTTACTGCGCCAACGGCGGTGCTCTTTTTCACCTCAAAGCCGCCCAGATCCCCCTCGGTTTCGGCGTAAAGGGCGCAGATGCCGTTTCCGAAGGTGACGGGGTCGGCGGCGCTCATGCTGTTGAAGGCGCTCAGTGGATTGGTGCCGGTCAAATTGATCTCGCCGCCGGTCACCCGCAAAAAGGCGTTGTTGACGTAGAGGCCCACGGTCTCAAAGCTGCCGACAGCCTCCGGCCGGTCCTTCTGGTTTATGTTGATCGTGCCGCCTGTGATGTTGGCGGTGGTGTTGTCCCAGAGGTAGATGCCGCCGGTAACCCAGATGCTCTCCGCGTCGAAGTCCGTGGAGACGATGGGTACGTCAAGGTCGATCACGCCGCCGCTTATGGTGATGTCGGAGTAGTCGTCGGCCATGATGCCGTCGCCAGCCGCGCTCTCGCGGGCATCGTAAGTGATGTGCGCCGGATCGGCTATCTCAAGGGTGCTCCTGAGGAGACTGATGCCGGTATTGAGCTGCGCGCCAAGGGTAAGCGTTCCATATATGGAGACCGTGTTGTAGTCCGCGGCGCGCAGTCCCTCGAAGGAAGCTTCCGTAACATTCTCCCCGCCGTGGACCGTCACGGTGGTGCCCGCGGCCTGGGTATAGGAGCTCCGATCGGTGAGCAGGATGCCGACGCATCCGCTGCTGGGACTGGTCCTCAGGATGCTGAGATCCAGCCACGCTCCCTCGTCCACGGTGACCGCCGCATTTTCGTAGGCGTCTATGGCAACGACGTTGTTCCACGCCTCGTCCTCCTCCGCGCTCTTCTCCGTGCCGCCCAGGGTCACCGCGACCTCGCCGCCGCTGAAGTTGACCGCTGCGCCGGCGCCCCCGGCGGAGATGCCGATGGACTCGTAGAGAGTGGCGGCCTCTATGTCGACCGTCACTTTGCCGCCGTTCACCGTAAAGACGGAGGCGGAGTCCTCCAGCTCACCTCTGCTCAGATTCACGCCTACCACTCTGCCGGTCGCCATGGCCTCCGGGGCGGTGACGGTGATGTCGCCGCCGGTGGTCACGGTCCCTCCGTTGATGCCGATGCCGACGGCGTCCCCTCCTCCGAGGTCCCCGTTAGGCAGGGTGACGTTGACGGCGCCGCCGTTCACGGTGAATAGGCTTCCCGCCTCCACGCCGACGCCGGTCGCGCCAATGTCCTCGCCCGTGCCGTTAAAGCCGGTGAAATCCACACTGACGGCGGCGTTGCCGGACACGGTCATAGCTGCGCCGGCGGGCAGGAGATTCCCTTCCTCGCCGCGGTTGTCATAGAGATGGATGCCGGTGAACCAGCCGGTGCCGGCGCCGGAATACCTTATGTTGAGCCTGGCATCCCCGGAGATCGCGGCATTCGCGACGCCGTCCAGCCGGACCCCCGGTATGTAAACCTCCGTCCCGTCCACGGCAATGTTGACGTTCACGGTACCGCCGGATTGGGTGAACGCGGCCGTGTTATCCTCATACGAATCGCCGCCGATCTCTATGCCCACAGGCATTCCCATCGGTCCCTCGACTTCGCCGGTCGTGTTTACGGTCACCGTGCCGCCGTCCTGCGTCCAGACGGCGTTGGGGCCCACAAGGATGCCGGCCCCGGCGGCTTCCACGGTGAGCGTGCCGCCGTGGATCGCGGCGTTGGCATTACCAAGGGCATCAAAGGCCGGATCTTCCCCGTAATGCGGCGCTTGGAGCTCCACGCCGAAACCGTTGGACACGCTGGGGGCGGTGACGTTGATGACGCCGCCTTCGTTGAGCGCCAGCGTGGCGCCGGGGTTGACGCGCAGACTGCTGAGGTACACCTCTCTCGCGGCGTCCTGATCCTCCGCTTCATCGAGGCAGTCCCCGGTGACGGTGAGCGTGCCGTTCACCGTGAGGCTCGTCCTTATGGCCAGCCCGTCCCGCTCATCGTAGATGCCGCTCACGTTCACCGCGCCAGCGGTGAGCTCCGTGCCTTCGCCAACCGTGAGGTTGGCGGTGAAGCCCATGCCGTCCATGGCCTTGCACGTCAGCTTCGCTCCGTTTTGAAGCTTCATCCTGGCTATGGTCACAAGCGCGCCCCAGGCGTTGTAAGCGCTGGCCCAGTAGGAGTCCTCAAAAAACGCAAGCTCGCTCTCGGGGTTTGTAAGGAGAACGGTCACGCCGTCGATGACGAGGCTGCCGTCGGGGTATATGAAGCCTTCATCCTCGCTGCCTTCATCGGACCGATCCGGCACATAGCAGTCCCGAACCTCGAAGGGCGTGCCATATTGGCCAGGGCTGCTCGGACCGTTGGGGTCCTCGCCCCGGCCCTTGGCCTGGATGTCCAGCGTGCCCGTGCCGGAGATGACCACGTCGTGGCAGGTGTAGAGCGAGATGCCCGAGCGCCCTTCGCAGGCGTAGATCCTGTTCTCACCCTCTACCCTTATGGTCAGCCGGTTCACGCCCCAGTCCCAGGCGTTTACATAGCTTATGTCGGCGTTGTTGAGCGTCAGCGTGCCGGTCCCGGCATCAAAGCTCACGCCGTCGGGGAGATCGTTTTGCGTATCCGCCGTGCCGTTGGCACAGTGCCAGACCTGCTGTTCCCCCTCGACGATCCAGCCGATCTCAAGCTCCTTGTTTGCCGCGGCATCGGTGTGGACCGGCGCTTCCGCCGCCGCGGTGACAGGGATAAGCCCCAGCACCATCACCGCGCAAAGAAAGATACTCAGAATTTTTTTCATAGCAGCAACTCCTGTTCTCATGATTTGGATTTCCTGCGCCGCAAGCGTTTTTCCTGTTTTTCCATCAGCGGCCAGCGCTTACCAGAAAATCATTATACATGGTTTTGCTGCGTTTTTGGTATGCCGGGTGCATACTTTTTACAAAAAGATTAATTTTCGGACACCGTCAAAACCACGTCTTTTCCGTTGAGGGCGGCGCGAAACGCCTCCTCGTCCGACGCGTTGATGGTGGCGAAGCTCAGATAGGCAAGGCCGGAGACCTCGGACCAGCCGGTATCGGAGTACATGAAATTAAAATTGACATTCTCCAAAAGGGTCAGCCCCGCCAGGGGCGCCGCGTTCAGCGGGTGGCGCTGGTTGCCCCTGAAATCAAGATACGTCAGGTTCTTCAGCCCCTCGATCCCCTCCAGCGATTCAAGGCCGGGAATGTCCACAAAGAGTCTTCTCAGCTCCACGAGCCCTCCGATGACGGAGAGGTCCTCCTGATAGTCCCAGGCCCACACGTAGAGGCTCGTAAGTCCCGTGAGCCGGCCGATGCGCTCCAGGTCTTCCGGGCTCGCCGACCGCACGGACAGGAACGTGAGGCCCGTCAGCGCCTCCAACCCCTCCAGGGAGGTGAGGCCGGAGCAGTCGTGGACCTCCAGCCGGAAAAGGCCGGGGATCGTCTTCAGCACGTCAAGACTTGAGATGTCCGTAGCGCCGATGTTCACCGCCCGGAGACACGGGTGCCCCTCCAGAGGCGACAGATCCGTGACCGGGTTATGGCTGATGACCAGCTCCTGAAGCCGCTGGCAGTCGCGCAGGGGCGAAAGGTCCGAGATGACGTTTCCGTGAAGCGCCAGCCGTATGAGCCTGCTGCCGGCCAGAGGCGTAAGGTCGGAGATCCTTTGGTTGCAAAGGGCCAGCTCTGTGAGATTCGGAAGGTTCGGGATATCCTCCAGCGTGTCCACCGTACCGCGCTCCATGCCGGGCTCAATTTGGAGGTTCAGGGTGATCTCCTCCCCGTGGATCATCATAAGGTCCCATTCCTCAAAGCTCACCTCTCCAACGAGCTTCAGGGAGGTGATCCATTGCAGATCCTCGCGGGTGACCTCTTCCACCTCCTTGCCCAGCTGCCTGGCTACCTCCCGGCCTATGGCGGGGGAGGCGAAGGTATAGATGTCCGCCGTGTCCGGAGCGCCGTTGGGAAGCAGGAACAACAGCGCGCAAACCAGCGCCAGGACAGCGGCGGCCGCCGCCGCGACAACTGGCCAGCGCCTGCGCCCCGTCCGGGAGAGGGCCTTTTTCAGGTCCGCCGCGCTCTGGTATCGGTCCGCGGGGTCGAAGCGGGTACATTTTGCCACGACGCGCCCCAGCGCCCCCGGGACCCGTCCGTCGGACAGAGAGTACTCGCCGGTGAAAAGCTCATGGAGCAGGACGCCCACCGAATAGATATCCGAGCGCGGATCGGTCTGGGCGTAGCCGAACTGCTCGGGGGCCGAGGCGAAGCCCGTCCCCATAATGCGGGTGTCGCGCCTGCCGCGCTCGTCGTACAGCCGCGCGATGTCAAAATCAATGAGGACGCACCGGCCCTCGGGTGTTCGGACCACATTCTCGGCTTTGATGTCCCGGTGGATGAGCGGCGTGTCCAGCCCGTGGAGCCGCTCCAGGATACCGCAAAGCTCCACGCCGACGGCGGCCGTCTCCCGGGCGGAGAAAGGCCCGCGCCTCCGGTAAGACTCCAGAAGCGTCAGTCCCTCCACATACTCCCGGAGCAGGACCGTCTCGCCGCCGTCCTCATATAAGCCCAGCATCCGGGGCACACCGTCTCCGTCCAGAGACTTGACCGCCTCATATACTCTTTCATCGACGGTGCCTTCCGGGACGCGCTTCATGACGGCCAGACTCCCGTCCCGCCCGCGCAAAAGCAGTGTCCGTCCCTCGGGGCGGTCCCCCATTGCCGACACAACAACATAGTCATCCCGAAGCTGGGGCGGGAGGACCATCTCAATCTTTTCCGTCATGATTCGATCAGAGGCTCCTCACCAAGCTCCAGGAGGATGTCGTCCGCGTCAAGAAAGCTCATGCCCTCCTTAAGAGCGTAAAGAATGACGGCGTCCCGCCTCACCCGGGGATACAGGGCGCCGCGCCCCGCCGAGCACAGCATCCGCTGTGTCTCCGGGATCCCGGCCTTGAGAAGGAGCGCCAGACGAAGCACGATATCCCGTCCCGGCCCTCGCTTCCCGGAGCAGAGCTGATAGACGAAGGCGCGGCTCATAAAGGAATGCTCCACAAGCCACGCGGTATCGACTCCGCGCTCATCCATCAGATCAAGGAGCCGCCGGCTGAAGGATTTTTCCGAGATATCGCCGCCGATTTGGACCATTGTGTCCTTTATGTCGGAGGATCTCTCTATGATCTTCATAAGCTCGTCGGTACTCCGTCCGACCGCCGGGCGGGAATTGAATTTGTCATCCCTGCCGACCTTTACATTCATGTACAGTTCCCCCCTGATATCTTTTGAAAAAGCTTATAGTGAACAGTATAATCATTTTATGGAATCAAGTCAATGCCTCAAAAACGGCTTGAGCCGCTTTTGATCCCAACGGGATATCGGAGCGCAAATTGGCAGAGTACGAGGGCGTGGAACGCGGCGTCCCACGCCCTCGTTTTGCTTATGCGGCGCGATCTGTTCAATTCGTATGAGGAAAGCGGGGCGTGATAAGCCGCGTTTGGACAGCAATATAATAACACATTTGTGTTCTGATGTCAACAAATGTATTCATAATTTGCGGCATGATATCCTACACTCTAAGAGGGGTGTAGATATGTCGGAACAACAACTTGATCCTGTCAAGGTGGGCTTGGCTATTGCGAAGATCAGGCAGGAAAAGAAGCTCACACAGGAGGTGCTCAGCGGTCTTGCGGATATAGGCAGAACGCATCAGAGCGCCATCGAAAGGGGAGAAAGGAAGCCCACGCTGGAGACGATCTGGCGGCTCGCTTCCGCTCTTGATATGAGGCCCTATGAGCTGGTGAAAAGGATAGAGAGCGAGGTCGCGGATAATGACTCCTGACCGGCATACAGCTTAGACCCTGCCGGATCCAGCGGCCGGCCGTGTTTTTCTCCGCGTTTTGCCTTTTGCGGGGAACTCC
>CANQSD010000059.1 GCA_947626385.1 uncultured Oscillospiraceae bacterium
GCCGTGAGACTGCCGAAGCGCCGCAAAAGGCTTTCCGCCAGCGGGCGCACGTCCCGCCGGGGGATGGAGACGAACAGTGCCAGCTCCAAAAGCTCCGCGTCCGTCACGCCCTCCCCGCCGGAGGCGAGGAACCGCGTCCTCAACCGCTCCCGGTGCCCGTCATGCTCGCCCAACTGTCCTCGCCTCCTGTCTCTTTCCTGTCCCGCCGCCCTTTATGACCGCTCTTCTATAAGAGGCAGGTAGTGGAGATACTCGCTCTCCAGAATGCACTTCTTCTCCGTGTTCGCCATGGCCTTCTTCACCTCGCCGGTGGAGTAGGCCACATTGGCGATGGTGCCGGCGCCGGCCACACAGCCGCCGGGACAGCCCATGCCCTCTAGGAGGTAGCCGTTATACTTCCCGGCCTTGGCTAGAGTCAGCATCTTCTTGCACTCCTGAAGGCCGTTGGCGTTGGCGACCTTGATCTCCCGGTCCGGGGCCAGCTGTTTAGCGGCGTTGACCACCGCCTGGGCCACGCCGCCGGCCACGGCGAAGCCCCTGCCATCAGCGGTGGCCTCGTCCAGGACGTCGCTGGCAAGCTCCGCCGGGTCGATCTCCTTAGCGTCGAACATACCCAGCACCTCTTCGAAGGTGAGGACGAAGTCCACGTCGGAACGGATCTCCTTCCGGCTGGCCTCCAGCTTCTTGGCCGCGCACGGTCCGATGAAGCAGACCTTGCACCCCGGGTGGTCTTTCTTGATCATCCGCCCCGTGAGCACCATGGGCGTCAGGGCCATGGAGATGTTGTCCGCGATGGTGGGGAAGAGCTTCTTGGCCATCATGGTCCAGGCCGGACAGCAGGAGGTAGCCATGAAGGGCCGCTCCTCCGGGACCTCCCTCAAAAAGTCCTGGGCCTCCTGGAGGGTGCAGATGTCCGCGCCGATGGAGACCTCCACCACGTCCTCAAAGCCCAGGGCCTTGAAGGCGGGGCGGATCTTGTCGTATGTAAGGTGCGTGCCGAACTGGCCGCAGAAGGCCGGGGCGATAGCGGCGTAAACGGGCGTCTCGGACTTGATGGCCATGACGGTCTGGTAGATCTGGCCCTTGTCGGCGATGGCGGCGAAGGGACAGCTCACGAGACACTGGCCGCAGGAGACGCACTTGGTCTGGTCGATCTCCGCCCGGCCGTAGGAGTCGGTGCGGATGGCGCCCATGCCGCAGGCGGCGGCGCAGGGGCGCTCCTGCTTGATGATGGCGTGGTAGGAGCAGGCGTCGGCGCACCGGCCGCACTTGACGCACAGGTGCTCGTCGATGACGCTTTTGCCGTCCGCCATGGAGATGGCCTTCCGGGGGCAGACCTCCAGGCAGGGATGCTCAAAGCACCCCTGGCAGGCGTTGGTGACGATGACCGCCTTCTCCGGGCACTTGTTGCAGGCAAATTTGATGACGTTCACCAGGGGAGGGGTGTAGTATTTCTCGGCGATGGCGCTGTCGCTGACGCCGTCGTTGAGCTCCACCTGCTCGGCCACGTTGCGGATGGGAAGGCCCATGGCCAGCCTGAGCCTCTCGCCCACGATGGCCCGCTCCAGGAAGATGCTGTCCCGGTAGGTGGCTACCTCGCCGGGGATGATCTTGTAGGGAAGGCGCACGATCTCCCTGGAGATGTCCCCGCCCTCGTAGGCGACGCGGGCGATCTCCGTAAAAATCTTGTGGCGGATCTTTGTCTTGTTGGATTCCAGTCCTCGCATATCGGTGAGCCTCCTATGTAAAAAATTTGTTATCCCTATTTTATCACAGGTTTCGGGTCCGGTTCAAGAGGAACTTTTTTGACCCAGGGGACGCGGCCCGGCACCGGCGGGCGCTCATAGAAGCGGCAGGTCTCCTCCCGGCGGGTGCCCTCCCAGTGGTCGAAGCCGAGGGGGTCGATGTGGGGGCCGTAGGCGCAGCTTTCAAAGACGCAAAGGCCGTAGTCCCGCCAGGGACGGGCCAGGTACACGCTCCCGTCCGGCACGCCGGGGGCTTTCGTGAAGCGGCAGCTTCGGAAGAGGAACCCCCGCTCCTGCCTGGCCTCGTGGGAAGGCGCGGCGGCGTAGCCCCGGCCCCGGGCGTCGTGAAGGGAACGGAGCTCGCAGCCGTCGAACACCGCCTCTCCGCAGCCGAAGACGAAGTCCACCGTCCCCTCGATGAGGCAGTCCCGGAAGGTCTGGCGGCAGGGCTTGCGCAGCCGCAGCTCCTCGGGGAGGAACCCCTCGTAGCGGTCAATAAGGTCGTCGGGCAGGGGACCGAGGAAGAGGGTGTCCTGGGTGGAGGTGAGGCGGCAGTTCTCCATGAGGAAGTTGTCGCCGTAGACCGTCAGGGCCACCTCCTGGCCCTTCGTCTCCGGGGCGAGGGCGTCGTTGACCACGGCAAGGCCCCGCAGGGTCACGTTGTCGGCGCATACCGCCAGGGTGGGGGTCCGGAAGGTCACGTACTCCAGGCCCTGCTCGTCCACCTTCCTGGCGTAGTCGTCCCACACCAGGACCGTCCTGTCCGCCCCGGCGCCCTCGACGGTGAGGCCAGGCGCGCGGATGACGCACTTGGCCCGAAAGGTCCCCTCCGGCAGGAAAATGTGCTCCCCCGCAGGGGCGGAAGCCAGAATTTGGGCCACATTCTGGCCGGGTTGCACGAAAATCACGTCAAATCCCCCCTTGATTTTTGGTATATTATATACTATAATGGGTGTCAGGAGACAGAGAAAACGGACAAAAAATCTGTTTTGTATATAAATTGGCGTGTTTTGTCCATATACATAAAAACCGCCAGCATGTATAATAATAGACAAATTAGGGTTCCACTTGTGAGCATTTTGCACAAAAAATGACGAACCCGGCGAGCTTTATACCGATTTCACAGCCCGAAATCAGCCAAAAAACGGCGATTCTGGGTTCTTTTAAGTGCGTACAGGCACTTTTTGGAGGAAAAATGGAGCGACAGAGGACCTTCGGACAGTACAAACTCATTGATCTTGCCATTTTCGCGGTACTGACCTGCCTTTTTGAGACCCTCATCCTCAAGGCCGCCACGGCCTGGTTCCCTGATGAGCTCTATTTTGTCTCCCTGGCGGCGATCATGACCGCCATCGTCTATATGCGCTGGGGCGCGTGGGGCGGCATCCACGCGGTCCTCGCCGGGTTCGTCTACTGCCTGGCCCTCGGAGGCTCCGGGGACGAGTATATCATATTCTGCGTCGGGAATCTCTTCTCCCTCCTGGCCCTGTTCCCGCTTTTCTGGGTGGGGAAGGAGAAGGTGCGGACGTCCAAGCTCCTGTCCTTGGCGTTCCCGCTGCTCGTTCAGCTCCTGATGCACGGCGGTAGAGCGTTGACGGCGCTTTTACTGGGGGTGCCGGCGGCGGGTGTGACCGGTTATTTCACGAGAGACAGCCTGTCATACGTTTTTACCCTGGTGATCGCGTGGATCGTCAGAAGGCTGGATGGCGTCTACGAGGATCAAAAACATTACCTTCTTCGCCTTAACTCGGAGAAGGAAAAAAAGGAGGTTAAAAATGAAAGTTAGGGCAGCGGATTTCCTCGACTACGATCAGGAAACTGGCGTATACAGAGAAAATCCGGAACAAGTCGTCCGGGACGACGTGGAAAAGCATTACTGGCTCCACGTGGTCCGAACGATCGTGAAAGACTGGCGGCTCTACCTGATGCTGGTCCCGATGCTCCTGGTCTTCCTGTTCTGGCGGTACTTCCCGATGTATGAGCTGCTGAGCTGCTTCAAGGTAGACAACGGACAGCTCGATGTCTCCCAGCAGATGTTCTCGGGCTTCTCCTACTTCAAGAAGCTGCTGTTCAGCACGGGCGACTCCCTCTCGACAGACTTTTGGCGGGCGCTGAGAAACACCTTCATCACCAGCTTTTACGGTCTGTGCTTCGGCTTCCCGATGCCCATCATCCTGGCCCTCTTCTTCAATGAGATCAAGTCCAACGCGGCCAGGAGCGTCTATCAGGTGCTTACATACCTGCCTAAGTTCATGTCCACCGTCATTATGACGTCCCTGGTCACGATGCTCGTCAAGCAGGGCGGCACCACCACCAACATGGGTATCATCAGCCAGGCCCTGGTGAAGCTCCACATTATCACGGAGGAGGTCGGCCAAGCCGGACTTCTGAATAACCCCGCGTATTTCCGAACCATCTACCAGATCAGCGGCATCTGGGAGGGCGCCGGCTATGACAGCATCGTGTTCTTCGCGGCTATCATCGCCATCTCTCCCACCAGCTATGAGGCCGCGCAGATCGACGGCGCCAACAAGTGGGCGCAGATGCGGTATGTGGTGCTGCCCAGCATCCTCTCCACCATCGTCATCATGCTCATCACCCGTATCGGCGGACTGTTGAACGTCGGCTACGAGAAGGTCATGCTTCTCTACAACGACAAGACGTATGTCACGGCGGACGTGGTCTCCACCTTCGCTCAGCGCAACGGTCTTACGGGGTCCGGCCAGAAGGGCATCGCCGCGGCGGCCGAGATGATGAACAACGTCATCGGGATGCTGCTGGTCATCGGCTCCAACACCATCGCCCGTAAGGCCACCAACACATCGCTGTACTGATAGGAGGGCGCTATGAAAAGAAAGCTTGAGATCACCGAGCTGATCTTTAAGATCATCAGCTACACCCTTCTGACCATCTTCTCGCTGTGCTGCCTCTATCCCTTCGTCTACGCCGTGTCCGCCGCCATCAGCGGCTACGGGCCGGTCAACAGCAACCAGATCATCCTCCTGCCGAAGGACCTGCAGTTCGACGCCTTCAAGTCCATGTTCACGAACAACATGTTCTGGACGTCCTACTCCAACACCCTGTTCATTACGCTGTACGGTACCCTGTGGGCCATGTTCACCGCGATCCTGGGCGCTTACGCCCTCTCGAAGAAAAGGCTCCTTTTCCGGAAGGTCTTCAACTTCTTCCTGGTGTTCACCATGTGGTTCTCCGCCGGTATCGTCCCCCAGTATTTGAACTATCTGGCTACGCGTGACATATTCCAGTCGATAGGGATCATGGACGACAAGTGGCTCGTGGTCATCGCCATGGGTATGGCGGCCATGAACATCATCCTCCTCCGGAACGCCTTTGAGGGCGTCCCCTCCGAGATCGAGGAGGCGGCTATCGTGGACGGCGCCACGGAGATGCAGGTCCTGACCAACGTCTACCTGCCCATGAGCAAATCCACCATCGCTACGGTGGCCCTGTTCTTCGCCATCTCCCGCTGGAACGGCTACTTCTGGGCGCGCCAGATGATGTCCAACCCCCATGAGCATCCCCTTCAGGTGTTCATCCGTCTGAGGCTGGAGGATTACACCAACCCGGATACGCTGACAGGCTGGGAGCTGCGCTACAATTACGCGCCCGACTCGGCCATCTACGCCCTGGTTGTCTGCTCCATCATCCCCATCCTCATCATTTACCCCTTCATCCAGAAGTACTTCGCCAAGGGCGTCAACGTCGGCGGCGTGAAGGAGTAAGCTTCCCATCCGTTTATACCGGGCCTGTCCCGGGATAATACAAAACTTCTTTATAGGAGGAACAAAAAGTGAAAAAGCTCAATAAGATTTTGGCGATCGTTCTCGCGTTCGTTATGGTCGCCGCGCTTTTGGCCGGGTGCGGACCCGAGCTTCCGTCCACCTCAGGCACGCCCTCTTCCACCCCCGGCGGTGAGACGACCCCCAGCGGCGGCGGTGAGACCACGACCCCCGGCGGCGAGACTAACCCCCCGGTGGTGACCGAGACCGTCAGAGACAAGTATAAGGACGACGGCTCCGTGACCATCACTTTGGCCACCGGCTACGACAAGCCCAACACCGGTATTGCCTTCGACGCCGACACCATCTCCGAGAACGACAAGAAGGACGGCACCGAGGACGGCGCCATCACCCTCTCCAACGGCGTGGCTTACCGCTCCGGCGAGCTGAAGCCCACCTGGGCCGAGATGCAGAACCGCCTTGGCGTCAAGTTCAACAGCGTCTGGACCGGCGCCGGCTCCGCCTCCAAGGAGTGGGACTACTGGAAAGACCAGCTCGACAAGGTCGATATGGTCTGCGGCTCCACCTCCACGCTTTCCGCGGCCGGCGTTGCCGGCGACCTCGTCAACATCGCCGAGTATCTGGACCTGATGCCCAACTTCAAGGCGTACCTGGACGCCAACCCCATCATCAAGATGTCCATCGTCGGTGAAGCCGAAACCGGCGCCATCTACGTCAGCCCCTACTTCGACGGCGTTTCCGATATCGAGCGTATGCCCCTGATGCGTACCGACTGGGTCGAGAAGCTCCTGAACGGCGAGGGCCAGTTCACCGCCGCGAAGTCCGACAACATTAAGACCCCTGTTTACACCCCCTTCATGCCCGACTCCTATGAGATCGAGGTCGTCAAGGCCGACGGCTCCGGCACGGAGACCATCAAGAAGGACTACGAGGCCGCCGGCGGCAACATCGTGGCCCAGATGAATGCCAAGGGCGTCATGAGCGGCGTGGACGCCGTCAATATGCTCCGCGACTACATCGACAAGGCTTACAACGGCTACTATGGCACCAACCGCGCCGACCTCTTCATCGGCCAGAACGCCGCCTGGGACGTGGATGAGCTGGTCGCCCTCCTGCGCTGCGTCTGCGCCAACACCGACACCCTCAGCCCCAACCTCCAGTCCTATTATGAGGCGAGCCAGAAGAAGGATAAGGACGACAAGAGCCCCACCATCAACACCAACAAGGTCTACGGCATCTTCTCCCGTGAGGACGGCAACAACCAGCGCCGCGTGGATATGTTCCGCTTTGCCGCTACGCTCTTCGGCGTCCGCGGCCTCGAGTCCCGCAAGGATTACCTCTATGTGGGCAGCGACGGCGCGCTCCATGACGCCCGTATGGATCAGGCTACCTATGAGGCCCTTGCCAAGATGAACGACATGGCCAAGGAGGGCCTGATCGCCGACTCCTTCCTCAAGCAGCAGGCTGACATGAAGACCGACGTGCAGCTTCAGTACGATATCGGCTTCATGCACTATGACTACAACCAGACCCAGACCATCTACAACGAGTCCAAGCTCAACGCCAAGGGCCAGAACCCGACCGATACCGGCGAGGTGTACAGGGCCGTGATGGTCCCCGTGTCCCGCTGGAACGACGGCACCGGCGAGAAGTACATGCGGTTCACTGAGTCCTGGCGTTCCGTGAAGACCGACGCCTGGGCCATCTCCAAGGCCGGTGTGGCCGGCAACGACGACAAGCTCTATGCCTGCCTCGCCCTCATCGACTACGCCTACAAAAAGGAAGGCCAGATCCTCCTCAGCTACGGCCCCGACGAGTTCATCAAGAGGGACGCCGACGGCAACTATGTGAACTTCAAGTTCAACGGCGAGGATTGGCCCGAGATCTCCGACGGCTGCCGGAACGACCTCAATAACCTGATGGGCGGCAACTACACCAACTTCGGCCGCCGCATCATGGGCTCCACCATGAGCTTCCTGAAGACCCAGTCCTTCGAGTATCAGTGCACGGTGGAGGCCGGACGTCTCGGCGCCGGGTACATCTCCACGGCTATCGCCCTGGGCACCATCCATCACCCCGAGCTGAGCCTCACCGAGAACCCCTGGTACACCATCGTACCCACCATCCTCCCGCTTGACTCGACGCAGACCGATATCGTCAAAGGCCTTACGGATCTCACGGGCGACAACCTCTTCAGCACCTCCAAGGATAAGCCCGAGAATACCTTCAGCAAGATCATCTGCAGCGGCTTCACCGCCGATCCCAACTTCAAGGATCCCGCCTCCTCCGCCGCCTATGTGACCAGCAACATCAGCGGCGATGTCTACCTGGGCATCCAGAACGAGGCGTGGGAGCTTGCCAAGAGCGAGTGATCCGTCCGCGGCAAAACAGCGATCCCCTTAAACCAACTACGGAATTGCGCCCTCCCGCGGCTTCGGCCGCGGGAGGGAAGGCAGATTCCCTAAGAGGAGGTTGTTATGTATAAAAAGCAAATGACCTGCCAGAAGATCGTGTGTTTTCTGTGCCTGGTTACGGCGGTAATACTCTTCCTCTATTCCCTCGGTTTCGTGACGGACCTGTACGACGCGCTTTATCCCGGTGTGTCGACCAAGGTTGTTGAAAACCCCGATGATCCCGGTGAGAATATGTTCATCCTCGATCGCGAAAGAGTTCCCGGGGCACGCCTGTATGTGGATATACAGGAGTTCAACCAATACCTTGTGAAATACGCCATCGTCTACATTATCCTGGCTGTCCTGCTGTTTATCACGAACACCGGCAACCGGAGGAAGTATTACGTCTCCAACTACGTTTCCATTGGGCTCTTCGCGGCGGGAAGCATCTATATCCCCGTTTTCGCCGCCCGGTACATTTCCTACTATAAGCAGGCGTTTATCGACCTCATCACCACCCAGAAGGAGGCCCTTCTCAACCTTGAGAAGACATACAAGGCGGTCTATACCGAGTCTACCCTCTGGTTCGACCTCTTCTATGTGGTCACCGGCCTTATGATCGCCTCCACTGTGCTCCTGCTGGCGTGCATGGTGTGGAAGATCCTCCTCATGAAGGAGGAGCGGGCTCTGGTCCAGAACGGAAAGAAGGTGAAGGCATGAGCGTCAAAACAAGCGAGGATAAATATATCCAGAGAGACAGAATGAGGTATATCAAGAACTCCGCCTGTTCCAACCTCTGCTATCTCGGGCTTTTGGCGGATGTCTTCTACTTCGTCCTGCTGTACCGTCAGGATGTGCACACCTACTATTACACCATCCAGATCGGCGCTTCCGTCGTCTATAACCTCATCTTCATGCTGGCCGTCTTCCTCGCCTCCGAGGGCGTCAAGAACTACAAGAAAAACTACTCCATCGTCCTGCTGGTGGCTGGGGTCATGCAGATCGTCAGGATCTTTGTGATGCCGCTGAAGGCATTGAGGGCCCCGACAACGGTGAACGGCATCGACACGACCGTGATGAGCGGCAAGACCTTCACCCTGTGCCTTGTGTATCTGGGCGTGTCCGCCGCCGCGCTGCTCTTCTCCGCCGCGCTCAATTTCATCAGATGCTCCGCCCTCGAGGCCCATCTGAAGGAACTTGAGCAGACCAAGGCATAAGGAGGCGAAGACATGGCTGAATTAAGCTTACAGCATATCGACAAGATATACGACAATAAGGTTCAGGCGGTCTTCGACTTCAACCTGGATGTGAAGGACGGCGAGCTCATCGTCCTCGTCGGCCCCTCCGGCTGCGGGAAGTCCACCACCCTGCGGATGGTGGCGGGCCTGGAGGATATCTCCAACGGCAGGCTCCTGCTGGACGGCAGGGACATCACCCAGACCCCGGCCAAGGACCGCGACATGGCCATGGTGTTCCAGAGCTACGCGCTTTACGGGCACATGACCATCTATGAAAACATGGCGTTCTCCCTGACCCTTCGTAAGGAGAACCCCAACGTCATCCACAAGAAGGTGCTGGCGGCCGCCGAGATCCTCGGCCTCACCAGCCAGCTCAACAAAAAGCCGGCGCAGCTGTCCGGCGGCCAGCGCCAGCGCGTGGCCATGGGCCGCTCCATCGTCCGGAACCCCAAGGTGTTCCTGTTCGACGAGCCGCTCTCCAACCTGGACGCGAAGCTGCGCGGCGCCACCCGGCGTGAGATCCTGCTCCTCCACAAGAGGCTCCAGGCCACCATGCTCTACGTCACCCACGACCAGACCGAGGCGTTGACCCTGGCTGACAGGATCGTGTGTATGTCCATGGGCCACGTCCAGCAGGTGGGCACGCCCCTCGAGCTCTACGATTCCCCCAACAACGTGTTCGTGGCCAGCTTCATCGGCCTGCCGCCCATGAACTTCTACGACGTGAAGGTCGCGGGGGACGCGCTCCAGGGCAACGGCTTCAAGGCCGCCCTCACCGCCGAGGAGAAGAAGATCCTCGCCGCCTATCAGGGCAAGGAGATCTCGCTGGGCGTCCGCCCGGAGAACTTCATTGAGGGCGACGACATCAAGGTCACCGTCACCAACAACGAAAACCTGGGCATGAACACCCTGGTTTACGGCAGCCTTGGCGATACCGGCGTCAAGGTCACCGCCAAGCTCAAGGGCTGGAAAAATTATAAGGTCGGTGACACCGCCGGATTCTCCATTGTCCGGAAGCACTTCTTTGACAAGGAGACTACCAACGCGATAAGGGGGGATAAGTGATCATGACCAACAAGAAAGTTAAGATCGGCAGCATCGTTATGGCCGGGCTGCTGGTCGTCAGTCTTGTGGGACTGTTCCTGCCCTTCGCGGAGATCCTGGGCGTTAACCTCCACACCATACAGCTTATGCAGTGGGGGGTGCAGGAGGCCGGCATACGCGGACTCTTCGCCTCGCCCGTGGTGTACGTCACCGTCGCGGTGGTGCTGCTGATAGCGGCCCTGGCGCTGGCCGTGACGGCTATATTCACCGGGAAAAAGGTCCTGCAGGACGTGAGCGGCATCTGCTCCCTGGTCCTGGCGCTGGATATGCTCGTTTCCACCGGCGCTCTGGTGGGCTACTGGCTCCTGTTTGGCGGCTCCCTGGCGGCATTCTTATGCTGGCTGGCGTGCAGGCTGGACGTGAAGGAGATCTTCAGAAAATTCATCGTCACCCTCAAGCGCCGCCCGCAGCTGATCCCCATGGTCGTGTTTGTCCTCGGGTTCATCGTCTACTCCTTTAACCTTACCGACATTTCCGATACCACCGCTCTTCTTTTGGGGAAGAATATGGGCCTTTCCGTGTTCGCCGTGATGCTGTTCTCCATGCTGTCCCTGCTGTGCTTCCTGAACACCTTCCCGTACCGGAAAAAGCCTAATTACGTCATGATGATCATCATGTACGTGATGATCGCGATCATCATCTTCTGCGACGTCTTCTATCTCAAGGGGATCGACACCATCCTCGCCACGGACGCCGGCTCGAAGATCGTGATCGACGCGAACAACAACACCTTTATCATCTACGCGCAATACTACATCAAGCAGCATATCATCTGGCTTGCCGTCGGCGTCGTCCTCACCCTGCTTTTGCCGGTGTACTCCAAGCTCCTGAGAATGATCAACACCAACGTGATCGTTGAGGGCAACGGAGAGATGGGCGCCATCGATATCTCCAACGAGTAAGCACGCTAACTTCCAGGGAGGCCCGGCAACGAGCCTCCCATTCGGCAAAAGGAGCCGCAATGAGCAAAAAGAACGATCGCGCCCCCTCCGGGAAAGATGTGGAGAAGACGACGGATTACTATAAGCTGAAGACCAAGGCCGTCAAGGACCTGGTGGAGGCCGACGAATCCAATTCTCCGCCGGTCTCCGACAAGGAGCTGAGAAAGTACCGCTCCGGTTTGAAGCTGAAGATCCCCGACATCGTGAAGGTCTGCTTCATCAAATGGTGGTTTGCCGGCTGTATTTGCTTTTTCTTCTTCTGGGGATTGAGCACGTATGTGCCGAATATGCTGGATATGCTGTTCATCGCGGGCATCGGCCTGGGCGTCTCCACGGACCTCCTCACCAACAACGTGCTTCGCTATTTCGAGACCTATCCCGGCGCGTGGGCCAAGTGGGTGAACTTCTATAAGAAGCGCTATGTCACCCTCTTCTACAACATCCTCTATTCCTTTGCGGTCCTTTTGATGGTTTTCCTCTCCTATGGCCTGATCAATCTGGTCATCGCGCGGATCCGGGGGCTGACGGAGGTCCTGGCCTTTGTGGGCGTGGAGCCCATTCTGTTCGGGCTTCTCTACATGGGCTATGATATGCTCTTCCTCAAGATCCGCAACACCTTCCGCAGCATCGTTTTTGACGCCAGAAAACCCGGCAGATGAGGTATTTGGAATGATTGACATTTTGTACCGCGGCAGCTCCTCCGCCTGTTTTG
>CANQSD010000060.1 GCA_947626385.1 uncultured Oscillospiraceae bacterium
GGGGAGAGAGTCGTCGTCGAGGACGATTTCGACTCCGAGTTCGCCCTGACCCGCCGGCCCCAGGAGACGCTTTTTTCCATGGACGGCGGGGAACGGGTCGTCTATCTCAACACTTTTTCCCACTCCCTGGCCCCCTCCATGCGCATGGGATACATGGTCCTGCCGGAGAGGCTCGTGGAGGAATACGAGGAGAAGCTCGGCTTCTACGCCTGCTCCGTGCCCCTCTTCGACCAGTACGTCCTAGCCGAGTTCATCGACCGGGGCCTCTTTGAGCGCCATCTGAACCGGGTGCGGAGAAGGCTCAGGAGTATGTAAACGGAAAAAGGGCCGCCGTGGGCGGCGGCCCGTACAGCGGCTATGGGAGTTGGTCAATGGCCTGGGGATGGGTCGCCCGAGAGGGCGACCCCTACTGGAACGACCAGTTTTGGTAGTTGTCCACGAAGGCCCGCATCTCGTCGGCGGAGCGGATGCCGTGGGTCTCCTGGATGAGCTGGGCGCGCTGGGCGTCGCTGAGGGCGGAGAAGCGCTGGTAGGCCGCGAAATTGCGTGCCAGGGAGGCGGTCAGCCCCAAGGGCATCGCGTCGTTGTAGAGATCGCCGAGAAACGTGAAGTTTTCCATACTCTCACCTCGCCCTTAGTGTTCCCAAGGGCGGGGTGAATATTTGTTTAGAAGAAAAATAGCTCCTCAAATTTTTTGTCCAGGGCAATACACAAGATGAGCGCCAGCTTCGCCGTTGGATTGAACTGCCCCGTTTCGATGGAGCTGATGGTATTGCGGGATACGCCCACGGTGTCCGCCAGCTGCTGCTGTGAAAGCCCCTGCTCCGCCCGGACCTCCTTCAGGCGGTTTTTTAAGATCAGTCTGTCATCCATGCCGTCTCTCCGTCACCCCAGGAAGCTCATGACGGCTATCACGGTAAAGAAAATGAAAAACGCCCAGAAAACCGAGGCAAACGCCATATCGAGCCGCGTTTTCAGCTTCACCGCCTTGTAGGTATAGACCGTGGCAATCATACAAAAATACATCATCATGTTGTCTGCCATGGTTTTCATCGGCTGGTCAAACACGAGCCCGAACACCGTCATGGCGACGCCGCAGATCATGATCCCCACCGCCGCGCCCAGCTGCCACGCCTTGGCGGTGATCTGCGCCTCGCGCTCGTCGCCGCCGCGGTTCTCCTTTCTGCTTTTTTCCAGTATCTCGTTTCTGTCCATGCGAAAGCCTCCTCATAGATGCCAAGTTTTCTTGCCATTGCCATGATACAACCGCCAAGTTTACTTGTCAAGATGGGCCAGGAAAAAATTTCTGGCGCTTCATAAGTTTTGCGCTTTTGGGCTTGACTTGACGGCAAAAAAAGTGTATTTTTGAGAGAGGAAAAAAGCCCTTTCGGGAAAACTAATCAAGTGATCAAGTGAGGTGAGACCATGGACGCTGGCAGTACAGGCGGCACAGTCGGACGAGAACGTTTGTTCAGGCCCGGCGTCTTCGGCCGCGCCTGAAAAGTGAGCTCTGATTGTGCCTTGTCGGAATTACTTTTGAAAGGAGACAAGGTCAATGGCAGAGAACAGCACCATTTTGGCCTCGACCATCGAGGCCCTCATTGAAAGCAAGAAATATTCCACCTTAAAGGAAATTTTCGTCACCATGCAGCAGCCGGCGGACATCGCCCTGACGCTGGGGGAGCTGGAGGAAAACCGGCTGCCGTTGATGTTCCGGCTCCTGCCCAAGGAGCTGGCGGCGGAGACGTTTATCGAGATGGACCCGGAGGAGCAGGAGCTTCTCATCCGGGGCTTCTCGGACGCGGAGCTCAAGGAGGTCGTGGACGAGCTCTACGTGGACGACGCGGTGGACCTCATCGAGGAGATGCCTGCCAACGTGGTGCGGCGTATCCTGAAATCCGCGGACCCTGAGATGCGCCGGACCATCAACGAGCTTTTGAACTACCCCGAGGATTCCGCCGGCTCCATCATGACCACGGAGTACGTCTCCCTGCGCCCGGAGATGACCGCCGAGGAGGCCATCAAGCGCATCCGCCGGGGCGCGGTGGACAAGGAGACCATCTACACCTGCTACGTGACGGACAAGAACCGCAAGCTCATCGGCTACGTGACCCTCAAGTCCCTCATCCTGGCGGAGGACGGCACGCAGATCACCGACATCATGGGCACGGACACCATCTCCGTCACCACCACCGACGACCAGGAGGAGGTGGCGGGCACCTTCCAGAAGTACGACCTCTCGGCTCTGCCGGTGGTGGACAAGGAGGAGCGCCTGGTGGGCATCGTCACCGTGGACGACGCCATCGACGTCATGGAGGAGGAGGCCACCGAGGATATCGAGAAGATGGCCGCCATCGTGCCCACGGACAAGCCGTACCTCAAGCTGACACCCTTTGAGATCTGGAAGTCCCGCATCCCGTGGCTATTGCTCCTGATGGTGTCCGCCACCTTTACGGGCATCATCATCAGCTCCTTTGAGAACGCCCTGGCCGCTTATGTGGCCCTGACGGCCTTTATTCCCATGCTCATGGATACCGGCGGCAACACCGGCTCCCAGGCGTCCGTCACCGTCATCCGCGCCCTGTCCCTGGGGGACCTGGAGTTCCGGGACTTTTTCAAGGTGGTTTGGAAGGAGTTGCGCGTCGCGGTGCTTTGCGCCGTCTCCCTGGCGGTGGTGAACTTCGGGAAGATCCAGCTTGTGGATGTGTGGATCTTGGGCAATAAGAGTATCACCGTCACGGTGAATCTGGTGGTCTGCGTCACCCTGGCCTTCACCGTCATCGTGGCCAAGCTTGTGGGCTGCTCCCTGCCGCTGCTGGCCAAAAAGCTGGGCTTCGACCCCGCCGTCATGGCCAGCCCCTTCATCACCACCATCGTCGACGCCCTGAGCCTGCTCATCTACTTCCAGGTCGCCAGGGTGCTCTTAGGACTTTGAGGAAAAAATCGAAAAAACCACTTGACATCGCCCACGCCCTGTGGTATTATACTCAGGCACGCGCGAGTGGTGGAATTGGCAGACTCGCTAGATTCAGGTTCTAGTGTGCATTACGCACGTGCGGGTTCAAGTCCCGCCTCGCGCACCAAAAAAGAACGCCCGGTTTTCCGGGCGTTCTTGCTTTTTGCGTTGGGGGAGTAGGGGAGCGGGAGTTTTAGGGGTTTCAGAAATGAGGGGCGGGAAGCTGTGAATGGAGGGGTAATTAGCGTTTTTTGAAGAGAAAATGCTAACTGGAATGCTAACTTAATTCCCCGGTTTGTTCCGGGGAGTTTTCCTTTTTGGGGGAATCAGGGGAAGGGGGAGCGGGGGGAGAGAAAAATTTTTGTAATTCGCCGGTATATTTGGTGATGTCGCTTTTGGCAATGTGGGTGTAGATCTTACGCATGGTCTGGTAATCGGACCAGCCGCCGAGCTCCATAACGATTTTTTCCGGGACGCCCAGGTGGTAGGCCAGGGAAACGAAGCTGTGGCGGAGGCCGTGGACGCCCACCTGGGGGAGGCTGTTCTTTTCACAGATGCGGTTGATTTGGGCCCAGATGGTATTGGGGTTGCACGTCATCACAAGCCCGGAATCTTTTTTTGCGGCGGAGAGGGCAGCGTGGAGCTCGTCCATCAGGATAGGGACCGTGCGGGCGGAGCTTTTGTTCTTGTTCTCCTTCTTCTGCTTCAGGACGTTGTCCTCGTTGAAGACAGCGGCGCCGCTGACGCGGATGGTGCGCTTTTCGAGGTCGATATTCTCCCACTTGAGGGCCATGATCTCAGAGCGGCGGAGGCTGTGAAGGGCCAGGAGTGCGGGGATCTCGACGGGTGTGCCGTGGACGGCGGTAATGAAAGGGCGGATCTCCTCTGGCTCCAGGAAGGGGCGCTCGTTGGGCACGACCTGGGGGAGCTTGACCTTCGGCACGGGGGCGCCGGCATCGGAGAGCACGGAAGCGAGAAAGCCCCAGGCATTTTTCAGGGTCTTGGCGGAACACTTCTGCGCCTCCAGGTTGACGGTCCGCTGCCATTTGTCCGGGGAGATATCGGAAAGGGAGATGTCCATCAGGGACTGGAACCGGGAGCGGCGGATCGTCTTGTAGCCACGGACGGTGGAGGGGGAGAGGACGGAGGAGCGGTCGGCGATGTACTTGTCCACGGCCTGCCCCAGGGTGGGGAGCTTCGGGACTTCCTCGGGCGGGGCGGCGCGGCGGCCGGTGAGGTACTCGGACTTGACGTACTCGGCCTGGCGGACGCACTCGCGTTCCGTGGGGGCCGTGACGGTGATGCTCTTGCCGCCCAGGCGGAGCTGGATGAAGTAATTGCCGGAGGTCATCCTCCGGGGCTTGGGGACTTTCATGGGGGCCTCCTTTCGGGATGGTCAGTGCCCGTGCCAGTGGTAGGCGCGGCGGAAGCCGGGGGAGGTTTCCCGGGTCAGCGGGGAGGGTGACAACGGGAGCAGGGACCGTAGCCTTCGCTCTTTGCTTCGGATAAAGATATGGGGATACTGCTTCCGCGCAGGTAGGAACAATCTTTCGTATGATACTTTGAGCCGCTGCGGGTGATATAAACAACAGTGGTATCGCTGAGAGCCCCATTTGTGGAACCGTCACCAGATTGGGCATCGGAAAGGCCGGCGGAATATCCGGCATTATAGGAATCGTTATCCTTGGTTTCGGCGGGCTTGGATGAGATCCCTATGTATATGAACGAGGAAACGAGAGCCATACACAGGAAGACCGCCAGGAGACGGTATTTAAGACGTGTGCGGGACTGGGCCTCCTCGTGGCGGGCGTTGGCACGGCGGAGCTCGGCGGTGATTCTGGCGTTGTACGCGGCGACGGTGCCCTCCTCACAAAGCCGGTGGAAGGTGTACTCACGGATATACTCCTCGTAGTCGGCAACGGAAGTGACGATTTTACCGGTGTATGGGTTGCGAAGACCGTTATGCTTGGCGGGAACATAGGGGGAAACCGTAAGCTCCTGATTGACGGCGGCGAGGAATTGGTCCTTGGTTATGCTGAGCTCAAGGCCGGATTCATGGGGGCGGGCTATGGAGAATTGGGCGTTACTGACGATATAGGAAGCTTCGTCGGGCTTGACAAGCGTCATGTTTTTGTAGGACATGGGGAACCTCCTTTATGAAGCGTCGCTGTAGCCTTCACTATATCCATCGGAATATCCGGCTTCATAGCCGTCATAATAATCCTTGCTTTCGAAAACCTTACCGTCATCATAACCTGCTTCGTAGCCTTCGGAATATCCCTCTTCGTAACTCTCTTGAAGCTCCTCCTGCCTGCTTTCGCGGCTGTAACCGAATATACCAAGAGCAAGACCGAGAATTAAAATAATAAGGCAAATACGTTCAAAGCCGTCCGAGTTTGACCGCTCCATATTTTACACACCCCATTTTATATGATATAATGCCGCATACGCGAATATTGGCAGGACGTCCGCCGGAAAGGAAAGCGTACATATGACAGAGAAAGAAGCTAGGGGATTAGTGCGGGCGTTGGCGATGGAAGAAAAAGTCAGGCTTCGCGATTGGCTATTAGACCTTGCACAAAAGCGGCGGCCTTCTCCTGCTCCGCAGGGGTCAGGGAAGTCAAGAGAGAAATGAGCTCCTGATCCAGGGCCTCCTCATCGGTGACGGTGAGGGGGCCTTTTTCTGTGTCCAGGCCGAGGAGGTAATCTACCGTGACGCCGAACAGCTTTGACATCTTGGCAAGCATTTCTTTGTCGGGGTTGCTTCCGCCGGTTTCCCACATCGCGATGGTGGAGCGGGACACGTTGAGCTGCGCCGCGAGTCGTTCCTGGCTCATCTTCGCTTCTGTCCGTAACTGTTTTATCGGGTTCATGGATGTCACCTCCAAGCGTTTTCTTTTATTATAACGTCAATATTCTTGACGCTCAATATTTTTTTTAAAATAATTGTCAAGATACTTGACATCTTAGGGTGAACGTGCTATCTTATTGTCAAGATACTTGACAGAAGGAGGGTGGAGTCAAAAAATGACGCTGAAACAAAGACGCGTTGAGCGGGGCCTGACGCAACAGCAGGTAGCTGACGCCATGGGAACCGGGCGAACTGCGGTAGCGATGTGGGAGGCTGGAGCCTCCATGCCTCCCGCGGCGAAGCTGCCGGAGTTGGCGAAGCTGCTGGGGTGTACGGTGGATGAGCTGTTTGAGAAGGACAGCGCGTGAGAGGGGGTGAGAGGGATGAATGAACAAAAGAACCGCCCGGCGGGGCCGGGCGGGGAGGGGCAAAAAATGCCAATTATAGCAAATCACGCAGTGATTGAGGAAAACTGTGATGGAACCACCAAAAAGGTTACTATCGGCGGTACAGAAATACCTGGGTGCGAACTGATCAGGACTGAATCAAACCGACTCGGCGGATACGATCTGATTCTCCGCGTCCATGTGCGGTCTTATGACCAAGGCCGTGACAATATGTGGTCGAGAGCGGAAACTATCGAATGGCCTGAAAAAATGTAGTGTTATTAACAGTCTTGTCACGCAGAGAATAGGCTTCAATCACTTTTGACATCCCATTACGGATTGCTGCTTCTGGTGGAAGACCACATGCGGATTCGCGCAGAATAAATGTTTCAAGGTTTATGTCTTCAAAAATGCTGTTGCAAAGAATCTTTGTCTTAAAAATTTTCTTTGTAGGAATTTGCCAAGAGACTTCGCCTTCATTGCTAATATGTGCACTTATCATTGTTGAATGATCGGAGATTCCAGTAACAAGAAATTGCACTTGGAACGAAGTGTCGGAACGCTCCATTTTCATAATGGGGCTCAGGCAAGATACAACACGCTCAACAGTTAAATCTGGTAATTCGCCATGCAGCTGCTCCCGCAAATAATTCAGAGAGGCTTTGGCGAGCTCAAAGGAGCCTATATATCCAACGTATAAGCGAGAGTTAAGAGATTCAAATTTTTGTAAGGATTCAGACACTACTTCTCCTGTGAGCTTGTTCGTGGCTCGCCCGTCACTCATAAGCCAAGAAACAGAAGGAGTTACCACATTGATTAAAATACTCATTTATTCTCACGGCCTTTCAAATAAAGATGACCGCAGTATATCACAAAAAGAGTTAATTTTCAACAAAGGAGGGAAAGAGATATGGACATGAAGTGGCTGGCGGAGATCCGGGGGAAGCGGAGTCAGCAGAGCGTGGCCGATGAGATCGGGATGTCGCAGAGCGGGTACGCCTCCATTGAGACGGGGGCAAGGACGCCAAGCGTTATCATGGCGAAGCGGATCGCGGCGGTGCTGGGGTTCGAGTGGACCCGGTTCTTTGAGGACGATGACAGGAGCGCGTGAGGATGGATGGGATGGATTTTAACAGAAACGTCAAGGCGGCTATAGAGCGGGGCAGACTTTGCGCCGCAAGAGTGGCGCGGGAAGCCGGGATGAATCCAAAGATATTTTACAAGATCCTGGCGCTTAAGCGGAAGGTCTACGCTGACGAGGTGCTCCCGATCTGTCGGGCGCTGGGGTGTACGGTGGATGAGATGTTTGAGAAAGGGGCGTGAGCGGGATGGCTCGGGAGACGGAACAGCAGAAGAGGGAGAGGGCGCTTTTGGCTGCGGTGGCGCGGGGGAAGGTGCAGAAGGGATTCGACAGGGATGTTGACCTGGCAATGGCTGTGGGGATCGCGGAATCCACGTATAGCAGGTACAAAAAGGACGGGTTTCAGAAGATGGACCTTTACCGGTTCGGCATGATGGCCCGGAAGCTGGGGCTTTCCGGCAGGGAGATCTGCGCGGCGGTCGGCGTTCCGTTTGAATGAGGGAAGGACGTGAGCGGGGTTGAGGTGCATCGAGTGCGAGTGCGTCAGGCGGGAGGCCGTGGTGCGGGGGAGGGTCATTTACCGGTGCATGAACCCGGAGGGGAGGCTGGTGGACCCAGTGAGCGGGGCGCCGGCGGGGTCGACCGTGGGGTTTGCGGTGGACAGGCCCGTTCCGGAGGGGGCGGACCCGTGGAAGATGGAGATTGGGGCGCCAGCGTGGTGCCCACGGCGTCGCGGTGTAGGGGAGGGTTCCAAACCCTCCAGCCGATAACGGGGAGCTGCCGGGAAGAGCGGGCGGGTTTGGAACCCGCCCCTACAGGGGGGTGTGAAAGGGAGACAACCCTTCCGGCGCTTCGCGCCACCTCCCCTGAAGGGGAGGCAATTTATGAGAAAGGATGGGAACAGATGAGAGAACGGAGGATGGACAAGGTGTCCAGGATGGAGCGGGCGAGGGCGCGGGCTGTCCGGCGGAGGGTGCTGGGGACGCTCAAGTGGGCCGCGGTGGTCGCGGCGGCCTGGGCCGTCAGCGCGGCGCTCTGCGGGAGGGCCGCCGGGGGGCTCAGCCGGTTTGACGCCGGGGTCATCTTCGCAAGCCTCATGGTGCTCTGGGCGCTCCTGGAGTCCCTGGCGCGGGACATCGCCGGGGCCGCGCGGGAGTGGATGCGCGTGAGGACGAGGGCGAGGGTGTTGGAGATGAGGGCGCGGAGGCACCCTTCCGGCGCTTCGCGCCACCTCATCTCCGGCCCAAGAGCCGCCCCTTCGGGGCGGTTGGCCTCCGAAACGCGCCTGCGGGCGCAGCCCCGAGGGGGAGGCTAATGGGGCCCCCACCGGGCTGTCGCCCGGTGGGGAGAGGAGGAGCGAACCCTGCGCCTGAGGGCGACACTGGGGACCCCACGCGTCAGGCCGCGTGGGGAGAGGAGGAGCCGAGCCAGCGCCTGAGGCCGACCAACGGGAGGCCGAGGTAAAGCGGCTCGTGCGACGACGAGAGCCCGAGGTAAAGCGGGTTCTGCGACGACGAGGACGGGGGCTCGAATACCCCGGCCCTGCGGGGCCACCCGTTTTTCCGAAAAAGGGGTCGGGGGACGACGAAGGGGGGTAAAAAGCTGTGAAGCGGTGGAGGGAACTGGACCTCAGGAAGATCGAGACGCGGCCGGAGGAAGGGCAGCTCTTTGTGATGCGGATCGAGCCGAAGAGCGAAAGCCCGTTTGCAAGGGTAGAGCACCGGGTGGGGACGCTGAAAAAGGCGGATCCGCGGTCGGACAAGCTCTGGTTTGCCGAGGGTACCGGGAGCGTCTTGGACCCGGCGAAGCTGAAAGAGCGGAATAAGCTCTACTGGATCGAAGTGGAGCCGTTTGATGCGTGAGGCGGAGGTAAAGAGTTGAAAAGAACTGCGACGGAGCAGAGTAGAAACGCGTGGCAGAGGGACTGCTTGGATTCGCATGGCGGGGGAGTGGCGTAGAAAAGACTAGAAATGCATTGAAAAGGCGTTGATACGCATTGCATAGAACAGGAGGAAAAGTACATATGAAAACAATCAAAGTAAAAATCATTTTTACTGAGCCGCTGTTGGGGACGAGCCCGGGGAACGAGGAGATCTATCGGGACTACATCGGCGCCAAGGCGCCCACCCAGGAGGCGGAGGACGAAGAGGCGGCGGCGTTGAGCGCCGAGGAGCTTGTCCAAAAGGGAAAGACGGTGTTTCCCAGGATGGAGGACGGAAGACCGTTCCTTTGGGACTACCAGATCAAGGGCTTTTTCAAGGACACCTGCGGCGGCTTGAGGAAGGTGCCGGGGACGAAGTCGGCGGGCGTGAAGGCCTTCAAGAAGGAGATCGACAAGCTGATCTTTCCGGAACCCAGGAGGATCCCGCTGTGCTTTGAGGGACCTGTCACAGAGTGCCAGCGGCCGCTGCGGGCCCAGACGCCCCAGGGGGAGCGGGTGGGCCTGGCTATCAGCGAGCAGATCCCGGCGGGCGCTACGGCGGAATTTCAGGTGGTGTGCCTGGATGATAAGCAGCTGGACCTGGTGCGGGAGTGGCTGGACTACGGGCGGTTCTCCGGCATCGGCCAGTGGAGGAACTCCGGGAAGGGGCGGTTTGTCTGGGAGGAGCTGGAGGTCGTTTAAGCGGAGGAGTAGCTCTGCGCAGGTACGCGGCGGAAAAGGCATGCGCCGCAAGGCATTGAAAAGGAAAAGCCGCGCGAAGAATGGCGAGGGAAATGTAGAGCCGGTAAATGAGTTGCTTGGAAAAGCGGCGGACTAGCTTGGCGGTGTATGGCGCTTCCTGGCAGGGGAATAGAAAAAATACGCGACGACGAAAGGAGGTGAAAAGGATGACGGAAGAATTTGAAGCGAAGAGCGTGATGGAGATGTCCGGCGGGGCGATCCTGGAGCGGGTGAACGTGGAGATGGCGCGGGTGATCGAGAATATTCTGGACCCCAACGCCAAGGCGGAGGCCGCCCTTCCGGCGCTTCGCGCCACCTCCCCCAGGGGGGAGGCAAATGGGGCCCCCGCCGGGCCGTGGCCCGGTGGGGAGAGGACGAACCGAGCCTGCGCCTGAGCCCTGCCGCTTGCGGCGGGGCGAGGTAAAGCGGCTCGCGTGAGGACGAAGGCGACGCCTCAGGTGCCGGGACAGATCGGCCTGAGCGGCGCCGAGCAGGAAAGACCGAAGATCTTAAAACTGCCCAATGTTGGGTAAGAAGGAGGAAAGAATATGCTGAAAGAATTTGCGGAGTTTTTACTGACAAAGGCGGAGAACAAGACATACGAGATCGGGGGACGCACCTATTCGGACAAGCCCCTGGTGGAGATCGCGCCGCCGGTGGACAGGCCGGAGATGCTGACGGTCAACGGCCTCGACAGCTGTGTGGCGCTCATTCAGCGGGAGATCAAAAGGATCAGGAGTCTGCCGGTTTACGTCCGGGTGGAGAGCCCGCGCGTGGTGGAGGTGTTCTCGGAGTGGGACGACAGGTTCGAGCGGGACAACCTCTACAGGGTCGCCTGCGACGCGCCCATGTTCAATCCGGGGTGGATGGACCACGAGACGGCCATTATCAAGCTGCGCAGCGGCTTTGTGGAGACGGGGGACCTGGAGTACCTCCTGGACCTGCTGGGGTCCATCCGGAAGGACGACGGGGTCCAGACGGAGGACAACGGGGTCTCGCAGATCGTCACCGCCACGCAGGGGGTGAGCCTCAAGAGGAACGTCCAGGTCAAGCCCAGGGTGGCCCTCGCGCCGTACAGGACCTTCACGGAGGTGGAGCAGCCGGAAAGCGAGTTCCTCCTGCGCCTGAGCGACGACGGCCAGGTGGGCCTTTTCGAGGCGGACGGGGGCTTCTGGCGGCTGGCGGCCAAGAGGAACATCGCGGATTACTTCGCCAGGGAGCTCCGGGCGGAGATCGATGCCGGGAATGTCGTGGTGATGATGTAAAAAAAGAGCCGCCGCGGCTTGGGGCCGCGGCGGCTGGGGGATGATGCGGTTGGGATGGGAACATGGATATTATACCGCATTCTTCCTCTGAAAACAAGTACTTTTGAAAGGAAGAATGAAAAATGGAAGACTTTACGGCTAAAGCTGTTGGCATGATTGAAAAACAGCAGGAAAAAGTGTCGCCGAGGAGCGCCGTGTGGATGGTGGGGCAGCAGCTCAAGGACATCTGCCGGGAAGAGCCGCTGAGCGCGGAACTGATCGCCCAGGACATGGAGGACCAAGCAATGAGTATAGCGCAGGCGGAGAAGCGCATCAAGGCATTTGCCGATGATCACAAGACGGGAAATTTCTCCTGCGTGACGCCGCAGGAGGCGGACGGGATACTTCGGAAATTCTACGGGCTGCCGGAGAGAGCTGTTGCTAAGGAGGCCACGCGCGCCGCGGATAAGAGAGAGCCGGCACGGGGAATGGATCTGGACCTGGAGGCGCTGCTGGGATGAGCGAACAGTTCAACTACCTGCCGTATCTGAGCGAGCTTGAGCCTCCGGAGGGGCTGACAAGGTGGGCCGCGCGGCAGGGGAATCTGAAGGAGCAGTACATCATCTACCGGTCCGGCTGGCGTCCGGCCGAACAAGGGAATAAAAAGGAGCGCTGCGCCGTGGCGGTCTG
>CANQSD010000061.1 GCA_947626385.1 uncultured Oscillospiraceae bacterium
AAGCAGTATCCCCGTTGCTCAAAAGTTCATTTTCGTAGCCTTCCTGTTGACCTGGACCAGCTTCAGCCAAATATACTTTTGCAGCAGCGGCGCCGCTGTTTCTAATTTTGCGCGTCCATCTTTACCGATTTTTTGAATTTCCCAACCAATTCAACGACAAAAATCACGCCGACAATCGCAAAATAGGATAGATACCAATATACATACATATTTCCGTCCTGGGGCCTATCCAGGATGCCGGCGAGCCAATAGGTAAGGATATACCCGCAAGCGCCTGCCCAGCCTGTATATTTCAGGGACAGAACATATTGGACTATAATTGCGGCTGCTCCTAACAGCACAGGCGTGTCGCTCCACACAAAGAAGTATGGCAGGAGCAAAATCGCAAATTGACACAACAGGAAAATGGTCTTTTTCATATCGATCTTAATATCTATCGTTTTTTTCATCTGTTTTCCCAGCCTTCCACTTCATTATTATATATTGATTCCGATTTGTCCATAAATCCCATTATTGGCATCATACCACATAAAACTGTAATATGCAATTGCCACAATAGCAATTATAAAATGTTTGTTATACCACATCAGGGAATTGTCCCTTGGCGTTTATGCCGATGGCTCTACCCTTGTTTTTATCATAGCTCTCTTTTTGTCACCAGCTGAGTTCTTATTCGTGCTAGTTGATGAATATCCACACTTTTGACCGGGAACACAAAGTCGAATTGGGACTTCGGAACAAGGGGTCAGGGGAATAAGGATGCGGCGCATAGCGGCGCAAACCTATTTGGTAGGGGCGGGTTCTAAACCCGCCCGTTTTAGCCTCCCCCTTGGGGGAGGTGCCGAGCGAAGTGAGGCGGAAGGGTCGTCCCCGCCGCAGCGGATAATAAGAAAATGCGCCGCAGGCGCAAACCTTTTTCGCCCCCTCCTCGTAGGAGGGGGGCAGGGGGGAAGCGAGGGTGGGACGACAGAACGGTTCCGCCAAATCGCACCCACCCTGGCCGCGCGCAAAAAGCTCCCCCGGCGCTTATCGCCGGGGGAGTCATTCATTTGACCATTTCAATTTCATACCCTTCGCCCGCCTTAAGCTGGGCGTCGGGGTCGGTGGCGTAGACCGTGTCCCCGTCGGGCCAGAGGGCGTGGCAGTTTTGCATTGCCGCGAGGTCCTGGGGGGTGAGGGTGTCGCCGGTGAAGAGGGGGGCTGTCTCCAGCATCAGCTCGGCGCAGGTCATGGTCCGGGAGTAGACGGTCAGGCTGTCGGTGGATGTGCCGGGCAGGCCGTCGGCAAGGCGCAGGTAGGGCGTGCGGATCTCGCCCTTCTCCGTCACATAGAGCCTGCGGGCGTCCTCCCGGATGACGGGAAAGGCCCTGTAGGCGGCGACGGTGAGCGCGCCCTGGTAGTCCATGTGCGCGGCGCCGGTGAGCACCCCGTTTTGCGTGTCCAGCACGTCCAGGCCGAAGCTCGTCTCGCGGGTGTCGATGTTCCGGACGAAGCCGTCATAGCTTGAGATGACCGCCTTTGTGTAGCCCGCGGCCCGGAGCTCGCCGGCCATGTAGTCGGCAAGGAAGGCGTTGCGCATCCAGTAGAGGTCCACCGTGCCTTCCAGGCCCTCGTTTTCAAGGAAGTCCAGGTACGTCTGAGAAACCTTCAGCCTGGCCTTGTTGTCCCCCAGCAGCTCCACGCTGACGCTGTCCGGGTCCGAGGCGAAGGCCGCCACCTTCCCGTAAAGCTCCCGCATGTCCTGTCCGCTCACGGGATCGTAGTCCGGAAGCTGCCAGTCCCCGGTACAGCTGAACACGTTGTCGTATCTCCCGAAGGCCGGGCCCAGATAGGCCGTCCTGTCGCCATAGCGCTCCAGAAGCTCCAGCGCCGCGTACAGCGCCGGCTCCAGCTCTACTGTCTCGTTGGGATGGGCGTTCAGTGACGCCAGGTTCCCCACGCCGTCGTACTCGTTCCGGGGGTCGAAGATCTTCTCCCCGTCCGTGGTGAGCCTCGACCAGAGGGCCTTCAGCTCCCGGCTCTCCACACGGGCGGAGACGTCTCCGGCGCCGATGTCGTACAGCAGGGTAAAATCCCCGGCGCAGCTGGTGGCGGAGGCGCTGGCCTCGATCTCCTGCCAGCCCTTTTCCACGGCGAAGATCTGGGAGACGCCGTAGGCAATGGCGGCGGCGCCGATGATCAGAAAGATCACCGCCGCCGCTGCTCTTAGCTTGACATATTTGTCGGACAGCTCGACCTCACGGACCTTCGGGAGGGGGGACGTCGAGCTCCTTCTCGCTCTGCGTGCCACGTCAAACGACCGCCAACAGCAACAACAGCAGGAACAGGACCAGGATCACGCCGATGACGATGAAGCCCACGATGGCTCCCTTTTTGCACATCCTGTAATTCCTGAGGTAGTTGAAGTGCCTGAACACGAACCCGGCGATGAGACCGAGGATTGGCAGGAAGAAGGAGAGGATCGCGTAGAGCTTGTTCCCGGTGTCGTGCACAGGCGCGGCCAGGAACTGGGCCTCGGCGGCGGACTGGACGGCCTCCTTCTCCCTGGCGGAGGCGTGGATCTTCTCCGGGTCGTGGGTGATGGTGATAGCCTTGACCGGCTCGCCCTTTTCCCGGAGGGCCTTGTACCGCTGGATCTCCTCCTTGTTGCCGTAGACCCAGTGGTCGTGGCCGATGTTCACGAACTCCGGCTTATCCTCACTGTAGTCGTGGATGGAGGGGTCGTAGGTGTAGAGGACCTTGTTCTTCTCCAGCATCGGGTCCGGGATGGGGATGGCGGAGATGAGGGAGTGGGTATAGGGGTGGAGGGGGAAGTTGAAAAGCTCCTCCGCGGAGGCGATCTCCACGATCCGCCCCTTGTAGATGACGCCGATCCGGTCGGAAATGAACCGGACGACGCTGAGGTCATGGGCGATGAAGAGGTAGGTCAGGTTCTTCTCCTGCTGGAACTTTTTCATCAGGTTCAGCACCTGCGCCCGGATGGACACGTCGAGGGCCGAAATGGGCTCGTCGGCGACCACCAGCTCCGGCTCCATGACCATGGCCCTGGCGATACCGATGCGCTGGCGCTGGCCGCCGGAGAACTCGTGGGGATACCGGGTCAGATGCTCCGGCAGAAGGCCCACCTGCTCGATCATCGTCTCCACCTTGCGGACGCGGTCCGCCTCGTTTTCAAAGAGGTGGAAGTTGTAAAGTCCCTCGGAGATGATGTAATCCACCGTGGCGCGCTCGTTCAGGGACGCGGCGGGGTCCTGGAACACCATCTGGATGTTGCGGATGACCTCCCGGTCCAGGGCGTGGGGGATCTTCCCGGAGATCCTGGTCCCGTGGTAGTCGATCTCGCCGGCGGCCAGGGGGTTGACGCGGATGACGGCGCGGCCGATGGTGGTTTTGCCCGAGCCGGACTCGCCCACCAGGGAGAACGTCTCGCCCTTGTAGATATCGAAGGACGCGTCGGTGACGGCGTGGACGGCAGTGTCGCCCTTGCCGAAGGTGATGTCCACGTTTTTGAGGCTCAGCAGGATCTCTCTGCCGTTCTCGTCCACGGGGCAGTCGCCCAGGAGGCTCTTTTTCGCAGTTTTACTCATGCCGGCGCCTCCTTTCATATCTCTTCCACGTTGTAGGCCGCCAGGATCTTCTCGTGGATATCCCGGATGCCCTCGGGCTTCTCTATCTTCGGCGCTCTCGGGTCGAGCAGCCACGTCTTCGCCGAATGTGTCTCGGTGATCTTGAACATGGGCGGCTCCTCCAGGGTGTCGATCTTCAGGCAGAAGGGGTTGCGGGGCGCGAAGGCGTCGCCGGTGATGCTGTTGTAGAGGGACGGCGGCGTGCCCGTGATGGAGTAGAGCTTCTCGCCGCTCTGCGCAAGCTGGGGCAGGGAGCTTAAGAGCGCCCAGGTGTAGGGGTGGTGCGGGTCGTAGAAGACCTCGTCCACGTTCCCGAGCTCGATGACCTGTCCGGCGTAGAGCACCGCCACGCGGTCGGCGATGTTGGCGACCACGCCCAGGTCGTGGGTGATGAACACGATGGTGTAGCCGAATTCCCGCTGGAGGTCCTTGATGAGCTTCAGGATCTGCGCCTGGATGGTCACGTCCAGGGCCGTGGTGGGCTCGTCGCAGATGAGGATCTTGGGCTGGCAGGAAAGGGCGATGGCGATGACGATGCGCTGGCGCATACCGCCGGAATACTGGAAGGGGTAGTCATCAAAGCGCTGCTCGGCCTGGGGGATGCCCACCTTGTGCATGAGCTCGATGGCGCGCCTGCGCGCCTCGGCCTCGGAGCAGCCCTGGTGGCGCATGATCACGGAGGTGATCTGCTTGCCGATGGTGACGATGGGGTTGAGGCTGGTCATGGGGTCCTGGAACACGGTGGCGATACGCCGGCCGCGGATCTGGGTCCAGTCCTTGGAATACTTCACGTTCGCCAGGTTCAGAATGCAGGTGCCGTGAAGCTTCTCGGGCGTCTCGTCCAGATACCGGACGCGGAAGGCCACGGCGTCGAAGACCTTGTTGCGCTGGTCCTCGTCATCCAGGTCCACGCCCATGGTCATGGCCTTTTTGAGGGCCTTCAAAAGCCCGTTCATCAGCTGGATACGCTTGGTAATGGGATAGCGGCCGATGGAGAGGTAGATCTCCTTGGCTAAAATCTCATTGCGCTTGGCCTGCTTCTCGGTGATGTCGCCGGCGATCTCCTTGGCGTAGCGGGCCTTGAGCGCCGCCATGTCCTTATTGTACTTCTCGTGGTAGGCGCTGTCGCTCTTCGCGGCGGCCTTGTGGGCCTTGGCCTTCGCCTCGTTGGCGGCCTTCAGGTCCTTGATTTGCTTATCGAGCTCCTTGAGCTTCGCGGCGGCGTCGTGGATCTCCTGCTTCTGGCTCTTGGGGTCCAGCGTCTGCTTCTGGTTGAAGAGGTTGGTGCGCTCGTCGGTCAGGTCCTTCAGGGCCTTTTCGGCGGCGGCCTCCTCCTCATGGGAGAGGCCCATGCGCTGGCTGCGCTCGTCCTTCAGCTTTTCCATGGCCTGCCAGGTGCCGGCGCCGGCCTCCAGCTTGGAATACTCGTCCAGCCTCGCCTTGGCGTGCTTCATGAAGGACTGGGCCACGGAGCCGTTGCCCACGTGGGTATCCGCCAGCTCCTCGTCGGAGAAGATGAGCTGTCCCTCGGAGATGAAGCCGTTGGAATCCAGCATCCCGGCGAAGGTCTTGGTGAACACGGACTTGCCCGAGCCTGACTCGCCCACAATGGCGATGGACTCGTTTTCATAGATGTCCAGGTCAATGCCCCGGATAGCGGTGAGGATGCGTCCGCGGACGCGGAACTTTACGTGCAGGTCGCGCACGGAGAGCAGAACCTTTTTGTCGTCCATCTGCGCGCCCCCCTCACATATGCGTCCTGGGGTCGGAAGCGTCGCCCAGGTTTTGGCCGGTCACATAGAGCACGATGGTGATAACGGAGGCCACCGCCACGGGCGTCCAGAACTCCCAGCCCCAGCCGGGAGTGACCATGGCGTTCTGCGCCTCGTAGATGAGGCGGCCCAACGTCTGCTCGCTGATACCGAGGCCGATGTAGGAGAGAAACACCTCGGAGGAGATGTACCCCGGTATGGCCGCGGCGATCTCAAGCACGATAACGCTGGTCATGAAGGGCAGGATATTTCTCATCGCGATCTTGAAGATATTTGTGCCCAGGCACCGCGACGCCAAGTTGTACTCGTGATCCCGGATGATGATGACGCGCGTCCTGATGTAGTAGGCCATGCCCAGCCATCCGATGATCGTCATGGCAAAGACCAGCGTCCAGAAGCTCGGTGAGAAAATCATAACGAGGACGGAAATAATAAGCGTCGAGGGTACGTTGCCAAGAATGTTGTAGACCTCGTTCATGACCATGTCGAATTTTCTGGAAAAGCCCCATATGGCGCCCAAAATGATACCGATGGTCATGTTTATGGCCGCGCATATGAGCGCCAGGGAGATCGAGATCCTCGACCCGTTCCAGATGGAGTTGAAGGTCGAAGCGCCCGTGGCTCCCGTACCGAAGAGCCACTTGATGTTGAACCCGAAGTGCTCTATGGCCTCCTTGGGCGACAGGTGGAGCGCCTTCGTATCGCCGATGTTGGAGAAGGGGTCAACCTCGGGATCGTACCCGATGGCCGTGGGATATACATACGCGAAAACGATCAATATCGCCAGGATCGCCAGCATGATAACGTTGATCTTCTTCCTGAAGAACACCCGGAAAACCGACTTCCAGTAGGAATATCGGGGCGCGGTGATCTTCTCCGACTCCAGCTTGTTGTGGTCGATCACAGCGAAAAGCTCCGCGTCGGACAGCTTGTATTTCTTGTTGAAGTCCTCCATATCCGCTCACCTCGCTTTTTCCGTGAAGGAAATTCTCGGGTCAACCACCGCCATCAGCACGTCGCCGAGGATCAGCGACAGGACGGACAGAATGGCGTAGAACAGCGTCACGCCCACGATGACCGCGTTGTCGTACATGTTGATGGCGTCGATGAGAAGTCCGCCGGCGCCGGGGACCAGGTAGACGCGCTCGGTGATGAGGGCGCCCGTCATGGCGAAGAGCAGGGAGCCGGGGATGCCCTGTATGATGGGTATGGCGGCCACCTTCATGACGTGCTTGAAGAAGATCTCCGTCTCGGACATACCGCCTGACCGGGCGAACTTCACGTAATCGGAGTTCATCTGGTCGATCATGTACCGGCGCATCCACTTCATCATGCTGGCGATGGAGGGCAGCGCCAGGGATACGATAGGCAATACGTACATCAGCTTCGTGGTGTTGTCCATATCGAACGTCCACGGCAGCCCTATGGTCCGGCCGATGCCCTTGAACATGAAGATGTACGCCAGGCTCGGCACGGCGGAGATGAACATGATATACACCGTGCCCACCTTATCAAGGATTCCCTCTTTATATCTGGCCATCAGCACACCGACGGGAAGGCCCAGGATGTAGACCATAATGGTGGAGATGATACCGATGACGAACGAGTAGCCAAGTCTCGACATGCTCTTACGGTTAGCCGAAACATTCGTGTAATCGTCCGTAAATCTCGCCTGGTTGAGGGAGCTGGTTTCTCTGGAGCCCTTGACATAAGTAGCGGAGTGCAAATCGTCCGCGCTGTCCTCCGTAAGTCCCGTGGGGTAGGTAATACGGCTCTGGACCCAGGAGCCCTGGCTTTGGGTCATGGTCTGGAACACGTCCACGCCCTGGGTCACCGAGAAGGACGTTCCCAGATGGATATCCAGGAAGTTTTGGTGTATGTACGGGAACGTGTCGTTGAAGTATAGCAGATACTTGTGTACCGTGCCGTTACCCAATATGGCGGGAGAAAAAACCTTGTCCTCACCCTTGACCTGCTTTGCCGGGTCGTAAAGGGTAAAGGTAAGTCCCCTGTCTCCAATATCCGCGTCCTCGGGGACACGGTGAATATTGTCCAGATAGAAAATCCCCGAAAAATAAGTCCACAAGCGGGAGAACAACGACTTGTCCTTGGCGGCGAAAAGCGCCGGCTGTCCGCCGGTGGCAACCTTGTTGCGTATGACCACGGCCTTGAGGCGTGTAACGGTGTAGCCCTTTGAGGTATAGTAATCGGTGAAGTCCTTTATATACTTGGCTGCGATCTCGGAGTCCTGAGAGCCGTCGTCCGCCCGGCCGATAGTGACGGCCTCGGAACGCGTCTCCTCATCGATTTCGCCGTTTTTCGCTAATTCGTTGACGTAATCGGCATAAGGAACATAGTCCAAATACCCATATTCCTCCCAGCGGCGGTATTTATATGTCGTTCTGTTGTTGTACTTCTGCTTTGAGAAGTTAACGTCCGAGTTGAAAACCTTCTCCCTGTCCATCAGCCCGTAGACCAAAAGCATTACGATGGTGACCACCAAAACGATCGAGACCGCGCCGTGGAGCAGCCGCTTCAATACATATTTTGTCATTGTTCTCCACGTACCTCTTTCACTGTTTTTATGCGCGTAGGGGGCGGGGAAAACCCCGCCCCCTTATTGGTTCAGTTGAGGTTCCCTGCTTGATTGTTGCAGGTGTGCTTCTTACCAGAGGCCCACGTTCTGCATCATGCCGCCGGTGGGAAGCATGGTGTCGAGGTAGGTCTGCGCGTCGCCGTAGTCGGGACCCCATCCGGAGGAGCCGCCGAAGTCGAAGTTGAATTGATAACCGAACTCGCCCTTGTAAGCGGCGTTGCTGACGTTATCGGAATCGCCCTCGGAGGAGATCAGATTGATGATAACGAGTCCGCCCAGCGCGTCCTCGATGGACTTCTTGGTGGCCTGGTCAATGGACTGGCCGGTGGTGCTGTAATCGCGATAGCAGTAGTCAAGGTAGATGGGATACTCCTTGCTCACGAGGATACCCTCGGCGGCAAGCTCCTCAACGGCCTTGTCCAGATACTCCTTGGCCTTGGTGGGGTTGTACCAGCCGTCGAAGCCGAAGCTGGAGCCCGCGCCGTCGTTGCCGGCAGGATCCCAGGCCTTGATGCCGGCGTTATCGGCGTCGAGCTGGGCCTGAAGGACCTCGCCGTAATAGGTGCCGGCGGGGAAGGTGGTGGCGGTGCCGTTGATGTCAACGGTGAACTCCTTGGCGGAAACGATAAAGGAGCCGGGGGTGTAGGAGTTGGTCAGAGCGGCGTACTTCAGATCCTCGCCGACGCTGTAAGCGTTGGAGGTGGCGCGGTCACGGGCCATAGCCAGAGCCATGCGGAAGTTGTGGTTGAGCTTGGCGGCGGCGGTGCGCTCGGCCTGGGTCACGGTCTGGGGAGAACGCATGACGCTCTCGTCGTTGAAGTTGGCGTAAGCGTAACGGTTGATGTTGATCCAGTTGATGAAGGAGGTATCGTCATCGAGGACGGTGTAGGCATACTTGTCAAAGTAGTTCTTTCCGTCGGGGTCGTCGGGGACCTTGGTGGCCTTGGCCTGCTCAAGAGCGGCGGCGCCCAGGCCGAGGCTGGCGGTAGTGCCGCCGATGAAGCTGTTCCATCCAAGCAGAGGATCGGTGGCGTCGTTGTAACGGACAGTGATGGTGTCGATGGTCACGGCGTCAGCGTTCCAGTAAGCGGGGTTCTTGGAGTAAGCGATGGTGTTCTGATAGGTGTAGTTGGTCACGAGGTAAGGACCGCAGTAGGCGATGTGCTGGGGGTCCTTGGCGTAATTGTAATCATCGGCGCCATTGTCGAACTCAGCGCCGAACTTACCGCCCTGAGAGGTGTAGTACTCACGGCAGAGAGGAGCCACGGCGCTGTAGCCGAGAACGGTCTCGAACCACGGGGTGGGCTCGCTGAGGGTGAAGACCAGGGTGTAGTCGTCAACGGCCTTAACGCCGACCTGGCTGAAGTCGGTGACGTCGCCGGAGACATACTCGGGCAGGTTCTTGACGCAGGGGATAACGCTGGACAGAAGCCCGCCGCAGTCGGCGGCGTGCTGAACGGCGGCGACCCAGTCGTCAGCCTTCACGTCGGTGATCTCGGTACCCTGATAGGTGACCCACTTCACGCCCTTGCGGATGTGGAAGGTGTATGTAAGCCCGTCAGCGGACTTCTCCCAGCTCTCGGCGAGGGCGGGCTGCTGGACGTTCTTGGCGTCATAGGCCAGAAGGCCCTCCCAGGTGGGGCTGACGGCGCGGCCGACCTGGGTCTTGTTGGTGCTGAGGGTATCCCAGGTGTCGGGGTCCTCGCCGCTGGCAAAGAAGGTGTTGAAGGTGTTCTGCAGGGTCACGCCGTTGTCGGCGGCCCACTGCTCGACATACGCGATGTACTCGTCAGCGGTGGAGCACTCGGACCACTTGGCGGTGAACGCGGCGCGCTCGTCGGGGGTGAGGATGCGGTCCGCGATCAGGTTGCCCTTAATGGCGCGCCAGTCGCCGTCAAGGCCCCAGGAGACGGTGGGGACGGTACGGGGAATGATCTTGCTGATGGCGTAGTTGCCCGCGTTGTTCTCATAGGGCAGGACGACGCCGGTCTCCAGGAGCTTGGCCTCGGCGATCGCCATAAGGCCAAGGCGCTTGCCCTGGTCGCCCTCGGCAAGGGCCTTGTTATAGGCCTCCACGTACTCGCTGAAAATCTCGTCGTAGAGGGCGTCGGACGCGGCGTTATGGGCGTCCACGTCAATGGCGTCCTGCTTGTTCTTGTCGGCCATCAGGCTGCCGTCATCGACAGGGGGCTGGGGGCCGCCGGGTTCGGTGGTGCCGCCAGGAGTGCTGGCGCTGCCGGACCCGCTGGGCCCGGTCGTATCGCCGTTGCCGTCCTGGCCGCACGCGGCGACGCTGACGACCATGAGAAGCGCGAGGACCAGGCAAAGGATTCTGCTCTTTTTCACGATTTTTTCCTCCTAAAAAGATTTTTATTTTAAAATGCACTCTCGAATAAACCGTTATAACCGAGGGTCACTTTAAAAATCTGAATTTTGGGACGTCCGAACTTGCAAATCCGGCGGCTGGACCTTCATTTAGCGTGCTAAAGTCCCGCCGGATAGCTTGAATTATACCACAGACTTTCCAAACATACAAGAAAAAATTTTTTGGATATTCCGCAAAAAATTTGCATTTTTCCCTGAAAATTCAGTCTTTTTACACAAAACGGCATCCTTTCTCGTGACTTGTGCACAAAACCTCCCGCGCCGTCCCCGAAAATTTCGTCCCATTGCCCAACGTCCGCCCCTGGACCGCCTTTTCAGGCCCTTTTCCTTATTATATAAGGTGTCGCCCCCACATGCTGTGCCCCCGCCCCGGCGGGGCCGCAACATCTTCCGTCACGCGCCCTTGTAGTCCCGCACGAACGCCACCGCCGCGTTGACGGGCCGCTCGCCGGGATTGAGCTTCAGGGAGATCGCCGGCTTGACCCCGGCCTCGATCTTCACCCGGCCCTTGTACTTGGGCAGGGCGTACAGGCGGCTGACCCTGTCCATTTCAAAATCGCGGATGGAGAAGATGAGCCTTCCGGACTTCTGGCTTATTTCGCTGATGCCCGTGTCGCTGGCCTCGCCCCGCAAAAGCGCGATGTGGATGAGGGCGTTGACCTCCGCCGGCGGGTCGCCGAAGCGGTCGATGAGCTCGTCGGTCATGTCGTCGGCGTCCTCCTCGGTGCGGATGCGGGCGATGCGCCGGTAGAGGTCCATCCGCTGTTCCGTGCTCTTGACGTACTTCTCCGGGATGTTGGCGGAGACGGCCAGATCCGCCGCGCACTCCGGCTTTTCCGGGACCTTCTCGCCCTTCTCCTCGTGGACGGCCTCGTCCAGGAGCTTGAGGTACATATCGTACCCCACGCTGACGATGTGCCCGGACTGCTCCGCGCCCAGGATGTTCCCCGCGCCCCGAATTTCCAGGTCCCGCATGGCGATCTTGAAGCCGGAATTGAACTCCGCAAACTCACGGATGGCGCTGAGCCGCTTTTCCGCCACCTCGGAGAGGACCTTGTCCCGCTTGAAGGTGAAGTAGGCGAAGGCCCGGCGGCTGGACCGCCCCACCCGGCCCCGGATCTGGTGGAGCTGGGCAAGGCCCATCTTGTCCGCGTCCTCGATGATGAGGGTGTTGACGTTGGGGATGTCAATGCCCGTCTCGATGATGGTGGTGCATACCAAAATCTGGATGTCCCCCGTCTGCATGGCCTCCATGACGGCCCCCAGGTGCTCCTCGTCCATCTGTCCGTGGGCCACAGCCACGGTCGCCCCGTCTAAAAGCTCCCGAATTTTCAGCGCCGTGCGCTCGATGTTCTCCACCCGGTTGTGGAGGTAGTAGACCTGCCCGCCCCGGCTGAGCTCCCGGCG
>CANQSD010000062.1 GCA_947626385.1 uncultured Oscillospiraceae bacterium
GTGAGCATCCACCAGAACAAATATACCACCTCACAGCCCCGGGGAAGCCAGGTGTTCTATGCCCCCACGGAGGGCAGTCAGGCCCTGGCGGAGGCGGTCCAGAGCACCCTCCAAGGGGTGTCGGAGGACAACCGGAGGGGGGTGGTACGGATAGGGAAGGACGTCTACCTCATGAACCACATCGCCTGTCCCGGCGTGCTGGTGGAGTGCGGGTTTGTCTCCAACCCCGCCGAGGCGCGGCTTTTGGAGGACCCGATCTATCAATTGAAGCTGGCCGCCGCCGTTTTGGGCGGGGTTTTGCAGGGGCTTGATTGATTTACATAATCCATTTTGGTATACATAATTCATAGGTTTACATAATTATATGTTTACATAAGAATAATGGAGGGTTTCGGATGAAGAGCAAGACGGTCTTTTACTGCACCGAGTGCGGAAACGAGTTCCCTAAGTGGAGCGGACAATGCGCGGCCTGCGGGGCGTGGAACACCATTGTGGAGGAGCCGTCCAAGGCGGAGGACAAGCGCTCCGCGCCCGGTTCCCGGAACGCGCGGGGTAAAAAGCCGGTCACCCTTCTGGAGGTTGACATAACTGAGGAGCTGCGCTTTGATACCGGCCTTGGAGAGCTGGACCGGGTCCTGGGCGGCGGCGCCGTGGAGGGGTCGCTGGTGCTGGTGGGCGGCGCGCCGGGGATCGGGAAGTCCACGCTGCTTTTGCAGATCTGCCAGCACATAGGGGAACAAAGAAAGATCCTTTACGTCACCGGCGAGGAATCGGAACGACAGCTCAAGCTGCGCGCCCAGCGATTGGGCGTGGACAGCCCGAATCTGCTGATCTTGTCGGAGACGAATCTTTCCGATATCCTGGACGCCGTGGAGGGCGTGAGCCCCGATATCCTCATTGCCGACTCCATCCAGACGCTCTATTCGCCGGAGAGCCAGAGCGCTCCGGGAAGCGTCACCCAGGTCAAGGAGTGCACCATGGCGCTGATGCGCCTTGCCAAGGGCGAGCACGTGACGGTCTTCGTCATCGGCCATGTGAACAAGGAGGGCGCCATCGCGGGGCCCAAGGTGCTGGAGCATATGGTGGACTGCGTCCTGTATTTTGAGGGCGACGAGGCCGCCAGCTACCGCATTTTGCGGGCGGCGAAGAACCGCTTTGGGTCTACCAACGAGATCGGCGTCTTTGAAATGGCCGAACGCGGCCTCAGAGAGGTGCCAAACCCCTCGGAAATGCTGCTTTCCGGCCGTCCGGTGAACACGCCGGGGACCTGTGTCACCTGCGTCATGGAGGGCTCCCGGCCTGTGTTGGCGGAGCTGCAGGCATTGTTAGCTGTAACTAACTATAACGTCCCGCGCCGGACCTCCAACGGGCTGGACTATAACCGGGCCATGCTGCTGCTGGCAGTGCTGGACAAGCGCGGCGGGCTTCGGACCAATGGCCTGGACGCGTATCTCAACGTCATCGGCGGGCTCTATATCAACGAGCCGGCGGCGGACCTGGCGGCGGTGCTGGCCATCGCGTCCAGCGCCCGGGACATACCCATCCCGGACGATCTGGTGGCGCTGGGCGAGGTCGGGCTCACGGGAGAGCTGCGGGCCGTGGCGCAGTTGGAACAGCGGCTTTCGGAGATCGCGCGTCACGGCTTCAAAAAAGCCATCATCCCGCGCCAGCGCCGCTTCAAGCTGACGCAGCCGGCGGGCCTCAGGCTCTTTGAGGCAGCCACCGTCCGTGAGGCCATGGCGCTGATCCTGGACGCTTGACCCGCCTTTTTCCCGTTCCCCCCTATATTGAACAAAATTTTTATTTTGTTCAAAAATGTGTGGAATTTTTCCCGGAGGTGTGGTATGCTGTCTATACCACTTCCCCAGACAAAGGAGCTTGCTTATGGACTACCGCACTGAGGCGCCGGAGATCATCCGGGACTTTCTCAACTACCATGAGAATATCGCCGGCCACTCCCGGCGGACCGTGGACGAATACTATCTGGACCTGCGGACGTTTTTCCGGTACATGAAGGTTTTGAAAAACCGGCTTCCGCGGGATACGGAGCTGGACAGCGTCTCCATCGCCGATGTGGACCTTGATTTTGTCAGGTCCGTCACCCTGTCGGACGTCTACGATTACCTGGGCTATATGTCCCGGGACCGGGTGAAAAATCAGAACGCCCAGGACCCGGAATACGGCCTCAATTCCGCCTCACGGGCCCGGAAGGTCGCCGCCATTCGCTCCTTTTATAAATACCTGACGCTGAAGACCCACAAGCTGGAGTCCAACCCCATCCAGGACCTGGACTCCCCTAAGATCATGAAATCCCTGCCCAAATACCTGAGCCTCAACGAGTCCGAAAAGCTTCTGGACAGCGTGGATGGAAAAAATAAGGAAAGAGATTATTGTATCCTAACGATTTTCCTCAACTGCGGCCTGCGGATCTCCGAACTGGTTGGGCTCAATTTAACGGATGTTCGCGCAGACCACCTCCGGGTGCTGGGCAAGGGCAACAAGGAGCGGGTGGTTTACATAAATGACGCGGTGGCGGAGGCGCTGAACGACTACCTCAAGGTACGCAAAAGCCTCGCGCCCGTAAGCGAAAGGGCGCTTTTTCTCTCCTCCCGGCGGGAGCGGATATCGAAGTCCACCGTCCACGCTCTGGTGAAAAAGCACCTGGGCGCGGCCGGGCTCGACGAAACGAAATACTCCGCCCACAAGCTCCGTCACACCGCCGCCACGCTGATGCTCCACTCCGGCGTGGACGTCCGGACCCTCCAGGAGCTTCTGGGCCACGAGCACCTGAACACCACGGAGATCTACACCCACGTGGAAAACGAGGGCCTTCGCGAAGCCGCACTCCTCTCCCCCCTCGCCAGCCACAAAAAGGCGGAACCGGCGGCGGAAGACGAGGCGGACAGAGATGAACCCTGATAGGCTGAGAGAACAAGGGAGACGCGGAAATGGGAAGCAAGTTTGCGAATATCCAGGTGAAATGTTCTGATTTGGAGGCTGTGCGGGATGTATTGCCGGATTTTGTGTCGCGGATCGTTTCCGATGGCTGGGTGACGGCGGTGCGTGAGGGGCTCCGATGGGGCGAGGCGCAGGGGGCGGCGAAAAGAGCCTCGCGGGTCCTCCCCTGCCCGGTGGTCAGCACGGAATATTTCGACGACGACTATGTGGAATTCGCTGTTTTCCTGGCGGGGAAACGGGCCGCCCGGTTCGTACCCGCCGCGTATGAGGGGTTTCCCCGGGTCCCCGGTAAGCCGGCGGCCTGGCGGGAGGCGCTGGGGCTTTCGGAGGAAGACGAGAAGTCCCTGAAAACCGTCTTTCGGGAGACGAGCCCGGAGACATGCGTCAGGCTCCTGGAGGACGTTCTGGGCTGTCCTCTGTGGGCTGAGGAGGAGTTTGCCGACCGGCTCCAAGCACCCACCGGGGACTTCCTCCGGGCGTATCTGGCGCAAAAGGACGCGGAAAGCAGGATCGTCAACCGGACCCGGCTCCGGCTCCTGGATGAGCTCCTCTGTTCCCGGGCTGTCACCGCCGGCCAGAATGCCCTGGTGTGGCGGGACGGTCTTAATGGTCCCGCGGCGTTCTATCAGGCCCGGGACGGGCGCCTCTGCCGGCTTTTCGATGTGCCGCCCACCATTTCGGATAGGATTCCCCTTCCCATCCCGCCGGAGGGAGAACCGGACACGCTGTTCCCGGTGTACGTCCAGCGGCCCGAGGGCGAGACGGTGTACACCCTGGACCGGGAGGGGCGACTTCTGGACGAGGTCTTTCTGCCCGGTATGACCCAGAAGCAATGCCTGTCCATAGAGCCCGAGCATATCCTGGCGGGCGGTGTCTGTCGGAATGTGCGGACCCACGAGGACCGGTGGGACATGGGTATCCGGGACACCGCCTACGGCCTCCTGGCGCCGCTCTCCTTCCCGGACGGGCGGCTGTGCTGGTGCTATGACGTGACGAAAAGGCGGGATTTGATGACCACGGAAAGCTTCCTCCTGACCGCCGCCCCGGACGGCACGGACCGTCGGGAGATGCGGCTTTCCGGCGTTTACCACTGGCAAAGGCCGGTGCTCTGGGGGGACAAGCTCCTTTTAGGCGTCGAGCAAACGCTCCACTGCTATGACAGCGCCCTCCGGCCCCTCTGGAGCATGGAGCTGGGCCGGAATGTCTATCAGAGCGGTCAGGCGGCCGTGGACGGGGACACGCTCTATATGTCCGTCTCCTATGACAGCTTCACCGCCATCGACCTTGCGGAGCGCCGGGTCATTGCCGGCCGGGAGCTCGGCGAAAGTGAGGTCGTCCTGTTGGTCGGGGTCCTCCCCGACCTCGGTCCCGTGGTCACCAACGGAGGGTCTAACCTCCAGGTCTGGGACCGGGAGCTGAAGCCCGTCTCCCGGCACCGGCTGCGCGGGGAATTCCGACATATTTTCAGACAGGACGGCCGGACGCTCCTCCTCGCCTTCTCCCAGGACGGCGAAAACTCCTGCCTGCGGCTTTACGAGCTGAAAGGATGATCGTTGATGAATCCATACGTTCAGAATCTCAACAGGATCGAGATCATGGTCACCGACAGGTGCACGGGGCGGTGTAAGCACTGCTCCCAGGGGGAGCACGACGGGGCCGGCGGGTGCGTGGATGTGGAGGCCGTGGAGCGGGCGATCCGGGTGGCGTGCGGGGCTTTCAAGATCGCGTCCCTCATGGCCTTCGGCGGGGAGGCGCTTCTCTACCCCGAGGCCGTCTGCCGGATATTCCGGGCCGGGGCGGACTGCGGCATACCGCGCGTCGAGCTCATCACCAACGGCTTTTTCAGCCGGAACGCGGATAAGATCTACGCCGTCACGCGGATGCTGGCCGGCAGCGGCCTCACCGGCGTGCTCCTCTCCGTGGACGCCTTCCACCAGGAGACGATTCCCTTGGGGCCGGTGAAATATTTTGCCCGCCGCCTGTGCGCCGAGGGCATTCCCGTGAAGCTCAGCCCCGCGTGGCTGGGCGGGCCGGAGGGCGAGAATCCTTATAACGAGCGCACCCGGGAGGTTCTGCGGGAGTTTGACGAGCTCGGCATCCCCACTGGCGAGGGCAACACCAGCTTCCCCGCCGGCAACGCCGCCCGGTATCTGGGGGACTACTTCTCCCCTGCCGCTTCCCCATCCAGCCCCTACGACCAGGACCCCCGCGACATCCGCGCCGTCACGATCTCCACGAACGGCGACGTGCTGGGCGGGAATATATGCAGGGAAGGAATTCTGGATATCCTGGAGCGGTATAAAGGGTAAATTTGCCGTAACGAGCGGCGAAAAATCGTCTGATTTTATGTAAGATTTTGTTGCCAACCGTGCGGCGGGGCGGTATAATATAGGGAACCTCTGAACAAATCGCCGCACCAATCTTGACGGCATATTTTCCGCCATAGTTCGTCAAAAAATTTTGAAATACACAAAGTATTCCTGCAATTTTTTGCCTTTCTCTGGCGAAAAATCTGCTCGCCAATCTTGGTACTTCGATTCATTCAGAGATTCCCAAAAGATAAACGCTTCTCACGAAAGAAGGACAAGCTATGATGCGTTACGCCATTGACGGGTCTGTGAAGCCCGAGCGGCACTCCAATTATGACGTGGTCATTGTGGGGGCCGGGATCGCGGGGCTTTATTGCGCGCTGAATCTCTCCCCTGCCCTCACCTGCTGTGTGTTCGCCAAGGAGACCATCGATATCTCCAGCTCCTGGCTGGCCCAGGGAGGCATCGCGGCGGTGACGGCGCCGGACGACGACCCGGAGCTCCATTTCCGGGACACGCTGGTGGCGGGCGCGGGGCTGTGCGACGAGACGGCGGTGCATATACTGGTGGACGAGGGGCCGCGGGACATCCGCAGGCTCATCGACATGAACGTCCCCTTCGACCTCAACGAGTACGGCGAGCTGGACCTCACCCGGGAGGGCGGGCATCACAAAAACCGCATCCTCCACGCCGGCGGCGACGCCACCGGGCGGGAGACGGTGAAGGTGCTGGCGTACATCGCCTCCCAGCGGGACAACATCCTCTTCCGGGACAACACCTTCTTCGTGGACGTGTTCACCGACGACAAGGGCGTCTCCGGCCTCCTTGTGAAGGACGAGGACGGGAAATATGAGACCGTGGCCACCCGCCATCTGGTGCTGTGCACCGGCGGCATCGGGCAGGTCTTCACCTCCAGCACCAACCCCGCCGTTGCCACCGGCGACGGGCTGGCGGCGGCCATCCGGGCCGGGGCGGAGCTGAGGGGGATGGAGTTCATCCAGTTCCACCCCACGGGCCTCTGGACTCCGGAGAGCCGGGGGCGGGCGTTCCTCATCTCCGAATCCGTCCGGGGCGAGGGCGGCCTTTTGAAAAACGCTCAGGGCGAGCGGTTCATGGTGGGCAAGCACGAGCTTGCCGAGCTGGCCCCGCGGGATATTGTGGCCCGGGGCATCTATAACGAGATGCGCAAAAGCGGCGAGAGCCACGTCTTCATCGACATCACCCACGAGCCGGAGGAGGAGCTTTCCAAGCGCTTCCCCACCATCTACACCGAGTGCCTCAAGCACGGGATCAACATCGCCCATGACTATATCCCCGTCTGCCCCGTTCACCACTACATGATGGGCGGCGTGAAGACGGACCTGCACGCCTGCACGGCGGTGCCGGGGCTCTACGCCTGCGGCGAGACAGCCTCCACCGGCGTCCACGGGGCCAACAGGCTTGCCTCCAACTCCATGCTGGAGTGCCTGGTCTTTGGCCGCCGCGCCGCGGAGCATATCAACGAGACGTTTGAAAAATCCGGCTCAAGCTCGGAGGAGCTGATGCCCGCCCTCCCCGTGCGGCCGCCGCTGGAGCTGGACTTCGCCGCCCTGCGGATGAGGATGCAGAAGATCATGAGCGAGTATTGCTTCGTCATCCGCACAAAAGAGGGGCTGGAGACGGCCCTTCGCGAGATGCGGGAGATTCTGGCAACGCTCATGGCGGGCTTTGATCCCGCCAAAGCCTATGACGAGGATCTGAGCCTGGCCATTATTTCCGAATCCATCATCCTGTCGGCCCTCTCCCGCCGGGAGAGCATCGGGGCCCATTACCGCGAGAGTTGAGGAGAAACTATGAACACATTGGGACTTGATAAGCTGATCCTGGACGCCCTTTCCGAGGACCTGGGCACCGGGGATATCACCACGGAGAGCTGCATCCCCGCCTCCGCCGTGTCCGAAGGGGCCTTCCGGGCCAAGCAGGACGGGGTCTTTTGCGGGATGGAGGTTCTGGTGCGCGTCTTTAAGCTGGTGGATGAGCGCATCGCCGTCACGCCCCTGGTAAAGGACGGGGACGAGGTCAAAAAGGGCCAGGAGCTTGCGAAAATATCCGGCCCCTCCCGCACGGTGCTGGCCGGGGAGCGGGTGGCGCTGAACCTCATCCAGCATATGTCCGGCGTGGCCACCGCCACAAGAAAGGCCGTTCGGGCGGTGGAGGGCACCGGGTGCGTCATCGTGGACACCAGGAAGATGACACCGGGGCTTCGGGTGCTGGAGAAGTACGCCGTCCGCGCCGGCGGCGGGAACAACCACCGGTTTAACCTGGCCGACGGGGTGCTCATCAAGGACAACCACATTGTCGCCGCCGGCGGCATTGCCGAGGCCATCCGCGCCGTGCGGCGCAACGCCCCCCACACCCTCCGGGTGGAGATCGAGGCGGAGACCGTGGACCAGGTGCGCCAGTGTCTGGAAGCCGGGGCGGATATCATCATGCTGGACAATATGTCGGTGGAGAATATGCGCGCGTGCGTCAAGCTCATCGACCGCCGCGCCCTCACCGAGGCCAGCGGCAACATGGGCGAGCGTGACCTTCGAGAGGTGGCCGAAACCGGCGTCGACTACATCTCCATCGGCGCCCTCACCCACTCCGTCCAGGCTCTGGATATCAGTTTGAAGTTTACGAAGTAAGAATACTATCACGGGCGATTTCCTATTTATTCTCGTGAAAAGATTCGAAAAATGAACGAGGTGTATTTGAATGAAGACAAGCATTAATAATATTCAATTTGGAACATCTGATGCGGATACCGAGTTAATAAGAACGCCTAAGATTTTTACAAATGCTTTTTTTGATCCGGACAATAATATCAACGAACTCATTAATGGGTACAAATTTGTTGTAATTGGCCGAAAGGGAGATGGAAAATCAGCATATTATGCAAGAATGAAATGCTTATCAGATTCTGACAGTCAGCTTGAAACTATTGGGGAAAGTCTCGAAAAGTTAAACAGTAGCTTTTTTGAAAAATTCACAGATAAGGACCTGACTGGCGGAAAACGTTATGTTCCCATGTGGAAATGCATCATTCTTATTGAACTTATAAAGTATATAGAATTACGGGGATTCGGTATCCAGAAAGAAAACTACCTTTCTATTGTCGATGCCTTATCCAGAGCTGGATTGTTGACAAGCAATTCGATAGAACAGACAATTACGCAATTAGAATCTACCGATATTACTTTATCTGCCGCAAATTGGATATCTTACGGAAGGCATAGAGAAAAAAATCACATTATGAAGGGTGCAAATGATATATACTCTGTGATATTAAATGAGCTTAAGTCTATTCATATTGGTTCAATCAAATTTAGAATGGTTTTCGATGGGCTAGATGACATCCTCAGAGCAAAACAATTTAATATCGATATTATAACGGGCTTATTAAGGGCAGCAGATGAAATCAATCGCGCCTTTGATAAAAAAGAGCTAAAATTCAAAACAATTATTCTTATAAGGAGCGATATTTTTGATTTATGTAGGGACCCTGATATTTCAAAAATTAGATTTGGGTCAACAATAGACTTGTCATGGCTTCCAAATGGAACCCTGTATGAATCTAATTTGGCAAATCTGGTGTTAGCCCGATTTAATATGGATGGAACATTCTACACTACATTTAAAGATATCTGGAATACTTATTTCCCTATGTTAATTGATAACAAAGATTCTTTTGAGTATATGATTGAAAATACATTATATAAGCCTCGTGACATTCTTATGTTTTTTTCTCTAACACAAAAAATGATGCCTAGACAGGACCGCCAATTAACGGAATATGAGTTTAAACTATTGCTGAATAATTATTCGCGGGAATACTTTATTGTTCATATGCAGGACGAATTAACGGGGTTTATTCCAGATGAGGCAATCAACGAATTGCAGACTGTGTTTTCAAGAGTCGGCAGCAGACGATTCAGTTTCGAATCGTTTTCCAATGAAATGAGTCAAAATAAAGTGTTTTCTTCTGTGTGTGCTGAAGATGTGTTAAGAATAATGTTTGAGAGAGGATACATTGGTCAGTATAGAAAACGGCCAGGCCACCCTAAAGAGGAATTTTATTTTCAAATTAATATCAATTCAAGGGAGAAGTATCAGAAAGAAGATGACTGTCAGCTTCACCGTGGGCTAATTCGTGCCTTTGGAATATAACACCAAGGAACCACTGATCAAATTGCCGTATCAATCTAATAGGTATTTCTTGTGGTTCCTTCCTTGCCTGACACGAAAAATCATTCAGCTTTATCATGACCCCCAGTTCAACCGAGGGCCGTTTTCCACACATAAATGTATCAATACAAATATCCCCGACACCTTTCGTGTCGGGGATATTTGCTTTTATTAAGGAGTTACGCCCGTGGATGGGCTTTGTTATAGACGTCTTTGAGCTGTTTTTTCACCACCTGGGCGTATACCTGGGTGGAGGAGATATCTGCGTGGCCCAGCATTTCCTGGATGGAGCGGAGGTCCGCGCCGTTTTCCAGAAGGTGGGCGGCGAAGGAATGGCGGAGAGTGTGGGGGGTGATGTCCTTGTCGATCTTGGCGGTCTCCTGGTAGTGCTTGACCACCTTCCAGAAGCCCTGGCGGGTCATGCGCTCGCCGTTGACGTTGACAAACAGGGCCTCCTCCGTGGGGGAGGCGATCATCTGGCCCCGGACCAGGTTGATGTAGTCGGATACCGCGCGGATGGCGGCGGAGTACATGGGGATGTAGCGCTCCTTGCCGTGGGTGGAGCACTTGACGATGCCGGCGGAGAGCTTCACGTCGTCGATGTTCATGCTGATGAGCTCGCTGACACGGATGCCGGTGGCGTAGAGAAGCTCCAGCATGGCCCTGTCCCGGTAGCCCTTCATGTCGGTGCACTTGGGCTGGTCCAGGAGCAGCTCCACCTCCTCGCTGGTGAGGATCTGGGGGAGCTTTTTCACGCTGCGCTCGATGGGGATATCGTGGACCGGGTTCTTCTCCACCGCGCCCTGCTCCTCCATAAAGACGTAGAAGCATTTGATGGACGCAAGGCACCTGGCCACCGTGGCGGCGGACCGCCCCTCGTCCCGGAGCCAGTCCATATAATCCTTCACCGCGGACTGGTCCACCTCGTTAAGGACGGGGCCGCCGTGCTTGGCGAGGTATTCGGCGAACTGGTTCACGTCACGCACATAAGAGAGGAAGGTATTGGAGGACACGTGCCTCTCCTCCTTGAGGTAACGGGAAAACTCGTCTATATAGTTGTTTTCAGGCACATGGCCACCTTCTTTCGTTCAGGAGAAAACGGGAAGCGACGCAAGCCCCGCCGCCAAAGCGGCCCTCTCCCCTAGGGCGAGGAGAAGCAGGAGGAGCATCGCCAGGAAAAAGCGAAGGAGATATGCCCTGGCGCCGTTGTCGGGCTCCGCCGGGGCGGGGATGGAAAACCAGACTCTCCCCAGGCGCACCGCGGACAAGAATGCCCCGGAGGACACCAGGAGGAAGACCGGCAGGGACAGCGCCGACACCGCTCCAAAGAGCAGACAGCCCATCCTGGCGCCGCCGCCGGCGTAAAGCCGCGTCAGCGTAGAGAGGGCAAAGGCCAGGGTAAAGCCCCGGGCAAAACAAAGGACCGGGATCCCCACCGCGCCCAGCACGGAAAAGCCCAGAAGGAACGCCAGGACCGGATACCGGGACAGCGTCAAAAGGACACGCGCCAGCCCCAGCTCAGAGCCGGAACGCAGCGTCGGCAAATACCCGGCCATGAACCCTGCCGCGCCGCCGCTTTCCACAAAGCCGGCGGAGAGGAAGGTCCCGGACACGATCCCCAGCGCAAGCAACAGGGCGCAAAGCATATACGCCGGGACGTAAGAGCGCGGGAAAACCGTGGATGCGAAACGGAAGCGTCTTTTGTTCATGCAAAACCTCACCCGATAAGAGGGTATGTCCCGGCGGGGCTGGAAATGCCTGAAAAAAGCGCCAACTTTCGAGGGCCTTTTTATCATAATACATCCGGGATAAATAATCAAGAGAAAATCTAAAATTTGTGAATTATGACAAAAAATTATGTTAACAGTGTTATGTTAACCACTTAACCGACTGCTTCCTCCCTATCCCCGCAAATCCGGTGATTTCCGCTATATTTAGAGTTATCGGTTCACCAAAGCACAACATCTTGGTAATCCGGTTCAGTTTATGTCAACATTTGCCCATAATTACAAATTGTAATATGGGCATGGTCAATTTGACGGTCTCAGCGCCGGCGACGGCGTCGCTTTACGCTCACGGCTTCCGCGGCCACGCCGCCGCACACCATGGCGAGGCACACGGCGGTGTCGGCGCCGCCGGGCGCGTGGGCGCCCTCGAGGCACAGGCCGATGACGACGCGCAAGAGGACGGCGATGAGCGCCGCGCCAGCCCCGGAAATGAGAGCCGCGCCCTTATTTTTGAGCCGCGCGACAAGGGCCCC
>CANQSD010000063.1 GCA_947626385.1 uncultured Oscillospiraceae bacterium
CTCAGACGGAGCTGCGGCGGGAGGGAAACACCCTCCACCATTGCGTATTCAGTTACGCTGACCGGATTTTGAAGGGTCAGTCGGCTATTTTCTTTGTCCGGCATGAGGACAAGCCGGAGGAGCCCTGGTACACCCTGGAGCTGGACGAGAAGACGCTGGAGGTGCGGCAAAACAGAGGGCTTCGAAACTGCACCAGGACGCCGGAGGTCGAAGCTTTTGAAAAGGCGTGGGTCGGATGGCTCAAGGAAACCTTCGGGGAGAAGAAAAAGAAATATACAAAAAAGGCCGGCGTGCCGGCGGCGTGAGAGGAGAATCTTGATGAACGATAATCTTTCCACAGTAAACGAGGGGCTCGCGGCAACGGTGAGGACGCCGGAGATGATCGCGGCGGAGATACGGGCGCTGACGGGGTCGGTGCTCAGCGGGATCCTGGAGATCGGGCGGCGGTTCACGGAGGCCAAGGAGCTGCTGCCCCACGGGGCCTTCGGGGACTGGGTGCGGGGGCAGACGGGGTATTCCATGTCCACCGCCAACAACTTTATGAGGCTCTACAGCGAGTACGGCGCGGACCAGGGGAGCCTTTTCGGGGCCTCGGCAAATTCCCAAACGTTTGGGAATTTGAGCTATTCCAAGGCCCTGGCGCTCCTGGAGGTGCCGGCGGAGGAGCGGGAGGACTTCGCCCGCGAGGTGGGCGCGGAGGAGCTTTCCGTCCGGGAGCTCAAGGAGGCCATCCGGGAGCGGGATGAGAAGCTGACAGAGGCAGAGAACACAGCCGAAGGGTACAGGTTGAAGCTGGAACAGGAGAAGCAGGAGAAGGAATCGCTCCTGATGGAGAAGGCCGGCGAGGTGGAAGCCGCCAACGTGGAGCTGGAGCGCCTGCGCCAGGAGCTCCGGGAGATCCAGGAGGCCCCGAAAGAGGTAGCCGTCGAGACTGTCATTGACGAAGAAGCCGTTAAGAAAGCCGCTCAGGAGGCGCGGGAAAAGGCTGAAAAGGAGCTCAAGGCGAAGATCGCCAAGGCGGAGCGGGAGCGGGACAAGGCTCTTGCCGAGCGGGAGAAGGCCCTGAAGGCCCAAAAGGCCGCGGAACAGAAGTTAGAGGCGGAGAAGCTGGGCCGGGAGACGGAGGAGACGGCGGCGAAAAAGGCGCTGGAGATCTCCAATGCCCAGCTCGCGGACCTCCAGAAGAAGCTGGCGTTGGCGGATTCCCCGGAGAAGGTGAGCTTTAAGTTCTGGTTCGAGCAGGGCCAGGCGTGTGTCAACAATATGCTGGAATGCGTCGGCAAGCTCCGGGAGAGCGGGCACGAGGAGGACGCCGGGAAGCTCACCAAGGCGCTGCGGGTGTTTTTGGAGACGGCGATGGGGACGGTGGGGGAGAAGGAGGGCGAGCGGGATGACGAATGAAGAGGCACTGGAGGTGCTGGAGAAATGGATTGTGTGTATGCAGTCAGCGTGCCAACACCGCACACCAGCTTGTTCCCGATGCAAATACAATGTGGACGTGGAAACTGTTTTCGCTGCGGTGAAGGTGGCCGCCGGGGTGATGCGGAGGGTCGTGGAGGGGAAGAGCCCCTGCGCCGACTGCGGATATGGCGGTAAACACCTGGACGCGCCGCCTTGTACGGAATGTCCGGTCTATCCGAAGGGCGTTTAGAGAGGTGTGACATGAGAATACTGCCTATTTTGTTCAACACCGACATGGTCCGGGCGCTCATGGAGGAGCGGAAGACGATGACGAGGAGGGTGATAAAGGGCGCGGACACCGGATGGATGTTTCGTGGGTTGGACCGGGACCCGGCTGTTTTCCGCGTGCGGGCCGACGGAGAGGCGCAACCCAAAACGGTCAAAGGGCTCTATGCGACCTTCGAGGCCGATCCTGGCGTCTGGTTCCCAATGTACAAAGTGCCTTATGAGCCCGGAGATATTCTGTACGTCCGGGAGACGTGGGCCGTGCACCCGTGCAGTGAAAGTGAGTGGTTGACACCGGACACGCAATGCAAATGCAATAAAATCAAGGCCGGTACGGGCTGCTATATATTTGCTACAGACGGGCTGAACGGAATAACCCCATGCGGAGTGAGTGTTGCCCCTCATAAGTGGCGGCCCTCCATCCATATGCCGAAGGAGGCCGCGAGGATATTCCTCCGGGTGACGGGCGTGAGGGTGGAGCGGTTGCAGGAAATCACAGAGGACGGAGCTGTGGCAGAAGGAATAGCACCAAAAGGTGGAAATTTTGCCCTTGATGATTTTGAATCCCTGTGGGACACAACCATCAAGCCCGCAGACCGGGACAAATACGGTTGGATTGCAAACCCGTGGGTGTGGGTCATTGAGTTTGAGCGAGCGGAGAAGCCGGAGGGGTGGATGGAGGTGAAGACATGAAATTTATAAAGTATGTACTCATATCAGCTCTGGCGGTTGCTGCTCTTCTGACGTTGGCTGGGTGCAACATGGGACTCGTGGATACGAAGCTGAAATTTGACCGGGCGGTCATATCTATGCCGGACGGAACGGTGGTAAGCGGCAAGGTAGATACTTGGTGGGATTACGAGAACAGCGATATGGTCCAGGTGAAGATCGACGGAACAGTTTATCTCACGCATTCCGGCAACGTGGTGCTGATAAAGGGGTGAGCGGGATGAAGTACATCTTTTATAAATCCAGCGACAAGCTCGTCCGGCATCATCCGGCGCCGGATTGGACGGAGGAGAGGCTGGCGGAGGCTTTGCGGGCCTTCAACAGTGGAGAGACGAACAAGGACGGGAAGACGGCCTTTGCGCGGGATATCGAGGACGGGAGCGTGGAGGCGTATCTGCTGGAGTGCCTGGAGAAAAAGTACCGCTTTGTAGCGGGTGCTCTCCAGGAGGCCAAGGACGCAGTGGAGCAGGCGCGGGACTGCTTGGAATGTTTGGAGATGGTGAAGGAATGAGCGGGATGAAATTCAGGGACCCGGAGACGGGGAGGGAATTTGAGGACATCGGAAGTGCCCGTTATCATTACTGTCTCGGGAAAAGTTGCGGCAGTAATTGCGTTCTTAGATTACTTAATTGCGTTACGTATTGTAAAGAACACCCAGAAGAGGCCGCGCGGATGATGGGGTACGAGGTTATGGAGGAAAAGGAGGACGGCATGGAGAAAACGGAGCGTGAGGGGCTGGGACCCTCCCCTACAGGAGAAGTGGAAGAGCGGGCAATGGATGTAGGGGCGGGTTCTAAACCCGCCCGCCCACGGCTGGCCGAGGTGTTGGGGGTGGAAGTGGGGGAACGGTTCCGCATCGGGGATATTGGCTGTGATTTTTGGATTGAGGCGGACGGGTGGCCGCGCTCCGAATTGTTCGACAGGAATACATCCTCTAAATGGGTCGTAAATGCCATCAACCACCCAGAGAGCATCATCAACGTACAGCGCCTGACGGAGCCCGAGATCGCCATCATGCGGGCGGTGGGGGCGAAGTGGGTGAGCATGGATACAGGTTATAGCGTGCAACTCTCTTTATGGTCAAATCGGCCTACGATTGTTGATGGGTGTTATCACGGGTTGGCAGATGACAAAAACTACGGATGGCTTGGAAATTTAAACACGAGCCTCTTCCCCTCTGTCAAGCCGGGGGACTGCATGGAGGTGCCGGAATGATGATGCGGGATAAAGCCTCCGGGCGGTGATTTCATCGCCTTCGGCGATGCCTTCCCCTGCGGGAAGGGACACCCTTCTGCCGCTTCGCGGCACCTCCCCCAGAGGGGGAGGCTAAAGAGGTCGCGGCGAAGCCGCTCCTTATAGAGCCCCCTCCTCGTAGGAGGGGGGCAGGGGGGAAGCGAGGGCAGGGAGAGCGTGAAGGTTGACGAGAGCTTCGATCCCTCAGTCTCGCTACGCTCGACAGCTCCCCTTACGAAGGGGAGCCAACGCAACCCGGAAGGTTTCCAAAGAAGGAGAGCCACCCTTCCGGCCCTGCGGGGCCACCCCTCCGTTGGAGGGGCTATAAGAAAGGAATATTTATGAAAAAGAAAAGGCATTATACGAAGCCCTTGTTCAGGGTGCAGAAGGAAGTTGTGGAAGTGGAGGAGGCCGCGAGCGGGGAGGCGGCGGAGGTGGGGGAGATGGTGATCAGGAGGCCGGCGACCTTTGGGAGAGGGCGGATGAAGGGCAGGGTGGTGTACGTCCACCCGGAGGGGCGGTTCCATATGGTGGAGTTCGACCTTCCCAGAGGGGGAACGCTGAGAGAATGCTTTGCCGGGGCCGGCAAATGACGGGCAAATGACCGGCAAATAAAGGAGCTGAGTACAGTGGTCAGGGTCAAGAGGCGGGAATTTACGGGGGATGTGTGTGAGCAGATCGTCTATAACGTGGCCGATGGGGCGGGGAGCCTGTGGCGGGTGGAGCCGAGGCCCAGGTTTGAGAGCCGGGAGGAACGGGACAAGTTCAACGCCGCCGTCTCCCTGCGGCGGTTCACGAAGCTCCTGAACTGCTTCCCGCCCACGTCCCTCTATTCCACCCTGACCCTGGGGCCGGAGGACGAGTGCCATGACTTTGACGAGGCCAGGCAGATCATCAACGCTTACATACGGGTATTGAAGTACCATCACCCGGACGTGAAGCTGGTGGTAGTGATGGGGCGGGGAAGGCACACGCACCGGATCCACTATCACATGGTGTCGGACGGCGTATCGGCGGAGGAGCTGCAGAAGTACTGGAAGTACGGGAAGGTGGAGCGGGCCGAGCCGCTGAGGGCGCACAACTACTATAATGGCGTGGACCGCGGGCGGGACTACGCGAGCCTGGCCAAGTACCTCCACGATCACTGGACGCCGGAGCAGGGCGGCCGGCGGCGCTGGAAGCAGACCAACAACCTGAACCGGCCGGAGACAGAGAAGCCAAAAACTGTAAAACGAAAATACACCGTGGAAAAGCCGCCGAGGCCCCCGAAGGGCTACAAGCTGGTGGAGGCCAGGGCGGGGAAGTACGGGTTTATATATTATAGGTATGTGCGCATCCCGCCGCGGGACGAGAAAAGGAGAAGGTAGGGCGAAAAAGTGTGCAGGACGCACTTTTATTTAGCCTTGTATATGGGTCGCGTAGTTTGACGAAGATGGGGCTTCCAAGGGGGGCCCCGAAAAATCGGAGATTTTTTGGGGAGAGGAGGAGCGAAGTCGGCGACTGAACCATGCCGCTGGCGGCATGGTGAGGTATCGCGGCTTCCGCGACGACGATGTTTCGATATAAGCCGGGGATCGATGTGGGGTATGACAGGCAGGGGTATATTTACTTTCTCAGCAGGAAGTACCGGGAGCTGGAGCCGGAGCGGCGGCGGACGATCGACGAGCTTTGCCGGCAGTACGGCGGGGAGTACTGGAAGGCGCTTCGGGAGTTTCTGACCACGGACAGGACGGCAACGGAGATTTGCAGGAAGCATTACCTTTCCCGTGCCACGCTGTACCGGTGCGTGAAGCGGTACTATGAGGGGTTCCCGAAGGAGATATGAACGGTAGGGGGAGTCACCCTTCCGGCGCCTTCGGCGCCACCTCCCCCAGGGGGGGAGGTTTAGCGCCCCCTTGGGGGAGCTGGCGCGAAGCGACTGAGGGGCCGCGACTTCCGAGACGATGACTTTTTACACCCGAAACGGGGGCGCGCGCGGGCGCGTCTTCTTAACGTGCGCCTTTTTGGGGGCGCTTTTTTTGCGGATACAGAACGGCCCCGGAGCCTTGGACTCCGGGGCCGCCTTTTCGTTAGCCCTCTCCGCCTGGGGGGAGAGGGGCAGGGGTGAGGTGGGATGATCGGCGCAGCCGAAACCTCTTACTGTTTCGCGCCGTCGATGTAGGCGTCAATGAGCTTTTCTATCTCCTCGGGGGTGTAGGTCTTTTCCGGGTCGGACCGGAAGATCTTCAGGAGATCGTAGGCCATTGACTTCTGGATATCCTTGCGCTCGTTCTCAGTCGGCATGGTCATGCCCTCCCTTCATGTTTATTTTACAACAGCCTCAAGGGGGTGTCAATGATTTTTTGGGGACCTCGCACGGCAAACTGAGACGGCAAAAGTTGAGACTTAGAAGCATTACTTTTGTGGTAGGATATTGGAAAAGGGGTGATGGGCGTGGGGAAGGTTGAGAAGGAAGGCGGGATCGGGAGGCCAAGGAAGTATGGGACGGCGGCGGCCTTCAGGCGGGCCGTGGAGGGGTACTTCCGGTCCATCACCAGGACCGTGAACGTGAAGGACCCGGATACGGATATGGCGCTTCTCAATGACGACCTGGAGCCGGTGAGGGTGCCGGAATACATCGTGCCGCCAAGCTTCACGGATATGCTCCTATGGCTCGGGATCTCCAAAAAGACCTGGTGCAACTACGCAAACGGCGACAACGCCGATATTGCGTGGGTGTGCGACCGGGCGAAGGCGCGGATCGAGGCGTATTTGGAGCGGGAGCTGATGACCCGGCAGAAGGGGGTACAGGGGATCATCTTCAACCTTTCCTCCAACTTCGCCTGGAAGGAGAAGCGGGAGATCGAGGTCGGGACGGAGACGAGGAAGGCGCTGGCGGCCGGCGGGATGACCATGGAGGAGAAGATGGAGCTGATAAAGGCAGCAGCTGCGGAAGCGGAGAACGATGGGGGCGTGTAGGGGTGGCCGTCCCCGGCCACCCGTCCGCCGAATACCACCCAGACGATATTGAGAGGGTCAGGCGGCGTGAGATGTGGATGGGGGACGGGTCGCCGAGACGGCGACCCCTACGGCGTATCAGGGGGAGCCCGGTGAACAAGTATGACGCGGGAGAAGATCGATGCCGCGGCGGAGGCGGCGATTTGGTATAGGAACCTTCGGGAGACGTCCAATGAGGCGTTTATGCCGCTTTATTTTGATAAGCACCGGTATCTGGTGCTCAAGGGCGGGGGCGGGTCGGGAAAGTCAATCTTTGCCGGACGCAAGGTCCTGGAGCGGGTCACCAGCGAGCCGGGGCACAGGTGGCTGGTGGTGCGGAAGGTGGCGCGGACGCTGCGGGAATCGTGCTTCGCCCAGCTCATCGGGCAGCTTTCGGACCACTACGCCGGGAGCGGGTATCGGGTCAACAAGTCGGACATGAAGATCACCTTTCGGAACGGCTCGGAGATCATCTTCGCGGGGCTCGACGATGTGGAGAAGCTCAAGTCCATCTACGATATCACCGGCATCTGGATCGAGGAGGCCAGCGAGATCCTGGAGTCGGACTTCAATCAGCTGGACATACGCTTGCGGACGGCGTTTCCGTACTATTTGCAGATAATTCTGAGCTTCAACCCCGTTTCCATCACCCACTGGCTCAAGAAGCGGTTTTTCGACAAGGCGGACCCCTTGGCGCGGGTGCATGAGAGTACCTACAGGGACAACAGGTTCGCCACGGCGGACCAGGTGAGGACCCTGGAGGGGTTCCGGGAGACGGACGAATATTTCTACGAGGTCTACACCCTGGGGATGTGGGGCGTCACGGGGAAAACAGTGTTTAACGGCAAGGCCGTGACGGCGCGGCTCCTGGAGGAGATAAAGCCCGTGCGGCGGGGGTATTTCGTCTACCGGGACACGGGGACGGCCCTGGCGGATATCCGCTGGGTGGACGACGAGCAGGGATTCATCCTCATCTACGCCGAGGCGGAGAGCGGGGTCCCCTACGTCATTGGCGGGGACACCGCCGGGGAAGGGTCGGACTCCTTCGGGGGGCAGGTGCTGGACAACCGGACGGGGAAGCAGGTGTGCGCGCTGAAGCTTCAGACCGACGAGGACCTCTACGCAAAGCAGCTTTACTGTCTGGGGTTCATGTACAACACGGCGCTCATCGGCGTGGAGGCGAACTTCTCCACCTATCCCATCCGGGAGCTGGAGCGGCTTCGCTACCCCAAGCAGTACGTCCGGGAGGTCATGGACGATTATACGCACCAGGTGAGGCGGTCCTTCGGGTGGAGGACGCAGCAGTCCAACCGCAATTACATGATCGCCAAGCTCATCGAGGCGGCGCGGGAGGACATCACGTGTGTGTCGGACAAGTGGACGCTGGAGGAGATGCTGACCTTTGTGCGAAACCCGGACACCTCCCGGCCCGAGGCGGAGAGCGGGGCGCATGACGACATGGTGATGGCGCTGGCCATCGCCCACGCGATCCGGGAGCAGCAAAGCGCCACCGTGAGCCTGCCGAAGGAGAGCGGGACGGCGAAGTGGACGAAGGACATGTGGGAGGATTATCGGAACGCGGATGGGGAGTTGAAGAAGTACCTGGTGGAGAAGTGGGGAAGCCCGAGGTAGACGGGGAAATGGGCCGCCGTAGGCGGCGGCCCGTACGGCGTATTATTCAACGTGACCGATAACGGAAAGGCCACAAATCGAAGGGAAAACCACAGAAATGGCCGTAGGGGCCGCCGCCCACGGCGGCCCGACAGATAGGAGGTCTTTATGCCGAAGACGGACAAGAAGAAGCTGGAATATTGGCAGGGGAGGCTGGAGGCGGACGAGAGCGCGTATGCCGGGGAGCTTTCCAAGATGGACGAGCGGGAGGGGCTGTATCTGGGCTCGCCGGAGATCAAGCCCATCGCGCGGGAGGAGGTGCCGGACAGGGCGCCGCACGTGAGGAACGTGATTCTGGAGCTCATCGAGGCGCAGGTCAGCTCCTCCATTCCCCAACCGAAGGTGACGGCGCGGCGGAAGAAGGACGAGCGGCTGGCGCGGCTCATCGAGGACATGCTCCGGGACGAGCTGGACCGGATGAGCTTCGAGGAGCTCAACGACCAGCAGGAGCGGACGGTGCCCATCCAGGGGGGCGGGGCGTATCTGGTGGAGTGGGATTCCTCCCAGCGGACGCACACCACCGCCGGGGAGGTGGCGGTGTCGCTCCTGCATCCAAAGCAGATCATCCCCCAGGCGGGGGTCTACACGGGCATCGAGGACATGGACCACATCATTCTGAAGCTGCCCCAGACCAAGGGGAGCATCAAGCGGCGGTACGGCGTGGACGTCTCCGAGGAGAGCGAGTCCGAGCCGGACGCCAGGGGGACCGGGGAGAGCACCGCAGAGGATATGGTCACGCAGTACGTGGCCTACTACCGCAACGACAAGGGCGGGATCGGGCTCTATAGCTGGGTGAACGATACGCAGCTGGAGGACCTGGAGGACTACCAGGCGCGGAGACTCCGGCGGTGCGCCAAGTGCGGGGCGCCGGAGCCGGCGCCCAATACCGTGACCATGGTAGAGCCAACATTCGACGGAAATTATCCGGGGACGGGGGAATGGGCCGCCGTGCTGCGCCCGCAGGCGCGTTTCGGAGGCCAACCGCCGCAAAGCGGCGGCTCTTGGGCCGGAGATGGCGGCGGCCCGTACAGCCCCACCGGAAACGCCGTAGGGGCCGCTGCCCACAGAGGCCCGTGGTCAGATACCGATTCACCGCCTGATGGGCGGAAGATCGGGAAGCCGAACGATAAGACCGTTTGCCCCTACTGCGGGGGGACGAAGTGGGAGGAGAGCGAGGAGGACTTCGAGGAGCCGGCAGCGGACATCGTGAGGACCGACGGGTCGGTGATACCGGCGCTGGAGCGGGGGCCGGACGGGATGCCGGTTTTGGAGGTGGGCCAGGACGGGGTGCCGGCGTGGAAGAGGACGAGGCTTCCCTACTACAAGCCCAACATCTTCCCTGTGGTGCTCCAGAAGAACATCTCCGTCTTCGGGCGGTTCCTGGGCGGGTCGGACGTGGACGCTGTCGCCAGTCAGCAGAACACGGTGAACCGGCTGGAGACGAAGATGCTGGACAAGCTCCTTACCGCCGGAAGCTACATGAGCCTGCCGGTGGACGCCACGATCCAGCGCAATCCGGGGGAGATGAAGATTATACGGCTCGACAATATCCAGGACAAGAGCTTTATAGACGTTTACGACATGGAGGGGGACGTGAGCCAGGATGTGGCGATGCTGGATCACACCTACGAGGAGATGCGGCAGGTCATCGGCGTGACGGACTCCTTCCAGGGGCGTCGGGACACCACGGCCACGTCGGGGACGGCCAAACAGTTCGCGGCGGCGCAGACGGCGGGGAGGCTGGAGAGCAAGCGGATCATGAAAAACGCGGCCTTCCAGCGGCTTTATGAGGCGATCTTCAAGATGAAGCTGGCCTATGCCGACGAGCCGAGGCCGGTGCCCAAGTACAACGCCCAGGGGGAGCGGGAATACGAGGAGTTCAACCGCTATGACTTCCTGGAGCAGGACGCGGCGGGGGAGTGGTACTGGAACGACCAGTTTATCTTCGCCGTGGACGACACCAGCGCGACGCTGGCCAGCAACCGGGAGGCCATGTGGGAGGAGACGCGCTTAAATCTCCAGACCGGGGCCTTCGGGCCGCTGGAGGATCTCGAGACGATGATCTTCTTCTGGACAAAGATGGAGATGCTCCACTACCCCGGCGCGGCCGAGACGAAGGAGCTCTTTAAGCAGCGCCAGGCGGCCCAGCAGGAGGCCCTCGCCGCCCAGCAGCAGAGGGAGGCGCAGATGCTCGCTTTGCAGGCCGCGATGCAGACGGGAGGGAACGCGGGGGGACCGACGCAGAACGCGGAGGAGGCACCGGCAACGACGGGGGTGAACGGTATGTGATAGACGGGAACCTAGGAGGATGTTGTATTGAGAATTTAGAACAGGAAGGAGGCAATTAAAATGGCTGACAATTCCAAGAGCGGGTATGCCGGGAAGATCAAGAACACCGGGACTCAGGTGGTCGAGGCGGTGTACAAGACCGAAAAGAACGGCGGGAAGTCCAGCGTGAAAACCGGGACGGATTTGAGATCCGGAAAGTGACGGAGGACGGGGGAGAGGGCCGCCGTGGGCGGCGGCCCGTACGGCGTTTTCGAGAGGCTCTGTACGGGCCGCCGCCCACGGCGGCCCACGTGAGGGACGAACCACCCATGCCGCTGCGCGGCTGTCCCCTCCGTAGGAGGGGCTGCCCTTCCGGCCCTGCGGGGCCACCTCATCTACGCGCTAAGAGCCACCGCTGCGCGGCGGTTGCGCTCCGAAACGCGCCTGCGGGCGCAGCCCCAGGGGGGAGGCAAAGACGGGAGACGGGGGACGAGGGACGAGGGCTCGAATACCCCGGCGCTGCGGCGCCACCCCTTTTTCCGAAAAAGGGGTCAAGGGGACGGGACCACCCATTGAGACAGAAAGGAGAATTTCATGGGAGAAGAAGAGATCAACTACAATGACCTTTACGGGCTGGAGCCGGAGACGGATGTGACGGCGACGGGACCGGAGGGGAGCGGGGAGCCGGAGACGGACGTTTCTGAGACGGGACGCGCGGAACCGGAACAGGCGCCGACCGCGGAGGGACAGCAGAAGCCGGAAGAAAAGCCGGCGGCGACGCCTCCGACGGCGGAGGGAGCCGGACGGGAGGCTGGTCAGAGAGTGCCGGCGAACCCGCCCGGGAATGACCTTCAGCGGGATGTGGACGACCTTATCCGGCGGCTGGGGATCATGGACCCGTACACGGGAAAGCCCGTGACCACCAAGGCGGAGTATGA
>CANQSD010000064.1 GCA_947626385.1 uncultured Oscillospiraceae bacterium
GGTGGGCACCTTTTCTCTGGTCCTTTTCACGGTGAGCGGCGTCTCCAGCGGGAGATTCCCCCTGGGGAAGGACGCCCGGACGGAGACATACGAGTACCAGGGCCATGTCTGGCATCTCTACAGGGACGAGCTCCCACTGGTCATCGACGATCTCATGGACGCGGACACGGAGGACTATAGCCGTGAGAGAGACGGCGACGAGTCCATCTTCCTGGGGCGCTTCGAATACGATCAGTACCCCCGCCGGGATGCGCCGGATCGGCTGAAGCTTCCACGGCTGGAGTACGAGATCGTCAGCGTGAAGATGCCGTTTCTCTACGATTTTTGCGTAAACGCCAAGCTCAAAGAATATAAGGCCGGAGACGGGGAGTGGGTCCCCACGGACCCGGCCCCCTGGGGTGCCGCCAGAGCCTGGGTCCTGACGGACGCCGAAACAGGGGAGAGGCAGGAGCGGTATCTGCTGGCCGGGGAAAAGCGCATTGTGGACATTACCTTCACCTGGACGCCGGACAAGACGCAGATGGGCGTTGTTGGGGAGAAGCTTTTGTAGGGCTTTTTTGATTTATCCACTTGAATTGGCGGGAGGATATGGTATAATAGCTCCATAGACCCCACAAATCTACATAGGAGCTGATTCATTATGCCGTTAACCACCACCACCGAGATGTTTAAAAAAGCCTATGACGGCGGTTACGCCGTCGGCGCTTTCAACGTGAACAACATGGAGATCGTCCAGGGCATCACCGAGGCCGCCCGTGAACAGCACGCGCCGCTGATCCTCCAGGTCAGCAAGGGCGCCCGCGCCTACGCCAACCACACCTACCTTGTGAAGCTAGTGGAGGCCGCCGTCATCGAGTGCCCCGACATCCCCATCGCCCTGCACCTGGACCACGGCCCGGACTTTGAGACGTGCAAGTCCTGCATCGACGGCGGCTTTACCTCCGTCATGATCGACGCCAGCTCTAAGCCCTTTGCCGAGAACATCGCCATTACCCGCAAGGTGGTAGAGTACGCCCATGACCACGGCGTTGTCGTGGAGGCGGAGCTCGGGTCCCTGGCCGGCGTGGAGGACGAGGTCAACGTCTCCGCCGAGGATTCCAGCTACACCCGCCCCGAAGAGGTGGAGGAGTTCGTCTCCAAGACCGGATGCGACTCCCTGGCCATCGCCATCGGCACCAGCCACGGCGCTTATAAGTTCACCGCCGCCCAGTGCACCCGCAACGAGCAAGGCGTCCTGGTGCCGCCTCCCCTGCGGTTTGACATCCTGGAGGAGGTCTCCCGCCGTCTGCCCGGCTTCCCCATCGTGCTCCACGGTTCGTCCTCTGTGCCCCAGGAGTTTGTGAAGATGATCAACGAAAACGGCGGCAAGATGCCCGACGCGGTGGGCATCCCCGAGGAGCAGCTTCGCAAGGCGGCCACGCTGTCCGTCTGCAAGATCAACATCGACTCCGACCTTAGGCTTGCCATGACCGGCTCCATCCGCCAGTATTTCGCGGAGCACCCGGACCACTTCGACCCGCGCCAGTATCTGACGCCCGCCCGCGCCAACATCAAGGCCATCGTGACCCACAAGCTCATCAACGTGCTGGGCTGCGCCGGCAAGGCATAAGAAGATTTTGACCGTTTGGGGGCGGTTTGGTGTTGAAGCGCCAAGTCCGCTCCCGAACCATTTATAAAGAGAGGGCCGGTGACGCCATGGAAGAATTGGAGCTTGAAAAGCTCTCCGAGGAGCTGAAAGCCGTGGAGCCCTCCCAGGAGTATGACCTGGAGGAGATTTTAAAAGAGGACTTCGGCGACGGGCCGGATGTGTCCGGGGCGCCGGAGCCGGAGCCGGAGCCGGAACCGCCGGAGACGGCGGAGGAGCCCTTCACCCTCCCGCCGGAGCTTTCCGACGAGGCCGCCGCCCGGGAGTACCCGGAGCCCGACGACGCGCCGCCGGAGGACGGGGAAGACGATTTTGAGGATTTCATGGAGGAGGAGCGGCCGGCGCGGCCCAAACGGGAGCGGCGCGCGCGTTCCGTCCCGGAGGTCCCCGTGGAGACGCTGGCGCTTTTGGGCATCCTGGCCGTGGCGGCGGTGCTGGCCGGCGTGGCCGTGGCCGCGAAGCTGGAGGACACGGCGTGGCGGGTCGTCATGACCCTGTCACTTATCGTCGCCTGCGTGCCCATGGCCTTGGACGGGCTCGATATTCTCAGCGACCGGGGGCGCATCCCGCCGTCCCTTGTCATGATCGCCGCCTGCGCCGTGCTGGCCCTGTGCGGCGGGGTGGTGGAGGCGGTGATCGCCGCCATTATCTTCAATCTCCTCGGCGCGGTGCTGGACGCCTTCACCGGCCACGAGCTGCGCCTTGTCTATGACCGGCTGGAGGCCGCCATGGGGGAGCTGGAGGAGAACGAGCGCAAGCGTGTGGACAACCAGCTGCGGGAGATCGCCGGCAAGCGCTTAAAGCCCATCGTGCTGGAACGGACGCTGGACAGGTTCCTCCTTCTGGGACTGCTGGGCCTGGGCGTTGTGATCGGCGGGATCGTGCCGCTCATCTCGGATGCCGGTTTCGCGGTGTGGATCGGCCGCGCGGCGGCGCTGTTGGCCGTGGGCATCTACTGCGGGGAGACCGCCGCCGTGATGAACGCCCTGAACGGCGCGGACTCCTGCGTCTCCCTGGGCATCTTTTTCTCCGGCGCCGGTACTCAGGCCGCCGCGGCCCAGATCACCAGCGTCCTCTTCTCCCTGTCCGGCACCCTGACGGACGGGAACTATCAGGTCGCGGGCACGGACCCGGTGCGGCTCAGCGAGGATCAGCTTCTCTACCTGGCCGCCTACGCCGGGGCATGGTCTGACCATCCCCTCCACGCGGCGGTGCGCCGCCGCGCCGGCTTTACGCCGGACAGGACACGTGTGGAACGGCACCGGGAGAAGCCGGGGTATGGGACATTGGTGATGTTGGACGGACAGAGCATCGTCGCCGCCGGCAACATCGACTTTATGGAGGAGCTGGGCGTCAAGGGCGACTTCTACATGCCCGGAAAGACTTGCCTTTTCGTGGCGGTGGGGAAGACCCTGGTGGGGCGCGTGGACTTTGTCGACGATGTCCGGCCAGACGCCGCCGCGGCGGTGAAGGCCCTCCGGGGCGAGGGGGTCGCCAACGTGGCCCTGATGACCGGGGACAACGCCCTCAGCGCCACCACCCTGGGCCGGGGCATCGGCATTACGGAGGTCTACTCCGACTGCCGTCCCGGGGACAAGCTCTCGCGCCTTCAGTACATCCTGGACAGCCAGGAGCCGGACGACCGCCTCGCTTTCGTCAGCGCCGGAGGCGGCGACCGGGAGCTTCTGGAGCTGGCCAACGTGGGCGTGGGCATGGGGAAGGTTAATGAGGAAAGCGACGTCTTCCCCGACCTTGTCATCGCCTCCGGGAAGCTCGCCACCCTCCCCGCGGCCATCGGCGTGGCCCGGGCCCTGCGGCGCAACAGCCGCCTTTCCTTCCTCATCTCCGCCGCCGTGCGGCTTCTCTGCGCCATTCTGGCCGTCACGGGCGTCCTGAGCCTCTGGAGCATCGCCACCGTCATGCTCCTCCTGGAGGCCGCCCTTTTCTTCAACACCCGCGTCCCGGACGAGCGATGACGGGAGAACGAAAAAATCAAAAAAAGGATCTGCGGATCGAGCGTAAGCGCCCGGTCCGCAGATTTTCTTTTCAGACCCGTATGTCCTCCCGGCACAGGTGGTCGTAGACGATGTCGCCAAGGGTGGCCGGGGTGACCTTGTGGCGGTAAAGGCGGCGGATGAACTGGCGGGCCTGGAAGGCGGTGCCGAATACATCGGGAAACTCTGCCTCGTCGCCGTCGGCGCGCCGTATCAGGATGCCGTAGCGGGTGAGGGAGCCTGTATCGAAGGTGAACCGGCCCTCCACCATGTAATAAGCCGTTTTCATGCCGGCGACATCCGCCTCGTAAAGCTTTGTTGTTGTTCTCTCCATATGTGCTCCTCCTGTCGATTTTGCCTTTTTTCCGGCAATTCCATTATCCGACAAAGCGTCAAAAAAATCCAGAAAAATCGGTCGCAAGTTTCGACAAGATTCGACAAATGGGGGATCGTCAGCCCTCGTAAGGCCGTATCCGCAGCTTGGCGCCCAGCGATTCGGCGATGGTGCGGCTTTGCTCCTGCTGCTCTTTGGAGGTCACCACGTCCACCACGGTCATCACCACGTTGGGAACGAAGGGGACGCAGGCGCGGGTGAAGGCCAGCATGGCGTCAAAGGCGGCAAGGCCGAATTTGGGCCGGCAGAGCTTCTCGTATGCCTCGGCGTTGGTGGCGTTGAGGCTTATGGACACCGTGTCAATGAGCCCCGCCAGCTCCGGCGCGGTCTCGCGGCCGTTGATGAGGTCGGAAAGGCCGTTTGTGTTGATGCGGATGGGAATGGCGTACCGGGACTTGACGTACCGCGCCACCTCCAAAAGGTCGTCAAGGCGCTCCGTAGGCTCGCCGTAACCGCAAAAAACCAGCTCGTCGTATTGGGAGAGGTCCCAGCGGTCCAGGCTCACGCAGATCTCCTTGACCGTGGGCTCCCGCTCCAGCCATAGGGAGTCCGAGCCGTAAACGCCGTCGCCGTTTTGACGGAGGCAGAAGGTGCAGGCGCAGGGACAGCGGTTGGTCATGTTCACATAGATGCCGTTTTTGACCTTGTAGGTGACGGTCATTTTTTTGTTCATAGTGGGTCGATCCTTTCTCACTCGGCGATGAACTCCCCGTCCTCGCCAAAATTCCAAAAGCCCCGGACGCCGGCGGCTTCGGCGGCGACCTGGAACTGATATTTGGCGATGCCCAGGTCGTTGTACATCATCTGATTGCGTTTTTCCTTCCAAAGACGCATGGTGACGAGCCCGCCCTTGTAGACCACGTTCACCGGCTGCTGATTCACCGCCGAGGGGCCGCGCTTCACCGCCAGAGCCCCCTCCCGCACCCACTTGGGCAGGGAGGAGAAGGGGTAGTCGGACTCCACGAAGGCCTCGTCCGCCCGGTCCTTGGCGCGGATGCGGGAGCGGATGGTCCGCTGGAGGATGGGCGTTTTGGCGGCCTCCACGCCTATGGGAATGACGCCCCAGAGCTTCTCACCCTCCGCAAGCTCGCAGGGGACGGATTTGCGGTCATAGGTCCCCGCCACCCAGCAGGTGCCAAGACCGAGAGCGACGGCCCGGAGAAGGAGCTTTTCGCTGAAATAGCCCACCAGCTCCCCGCCAAGCTCGTCCCCCGGTCCCACGAGGACGGCGCAGGTGTAGACCTCTCCGGAGAACATACCGGGGGAGAGCTTCACCGCCGGCGTCCTCGTCCGGTTGTTGTCCACAAGCCCGAAGCGCAGGCCGGGGGTCCGGTTTACCTCGTCTACACACGCCCGAAGGGCCTCGACGGCCTCGTCCTCCACGGGGACCTTGGCGTAGGCGCGGACGGACTTGCGGCGCTCAAGGGCCTCAAATTCGCTGAGAGTCGGAATGTTCACGGTCATGACCTCCCGAAATACGGATGGGACCATTTTAACCAACTTGGTTTCCTCTGTCAAGTGGTCCGGAAAAAACATGAAAAACTGTTGCAGGGGCAGGGAAAAGGCTGTATAATGGTATTCACAAAAAATTCATATAGGAGGGAACCCAAATGAAACTCACGACGGTCTGGTGCGTGGTGCTCTGCGTCGTCATCCTGGGGATCTGCTACGTCGTCTTCAACTACCTGAAGATCCGGCGGATGAAGGAGGGCACCGAGGAGATGGCCGAGATGGCCGGCATCATCCGCTCCGGCGCCAACACCTTCATGCTGACGGAATATAAGAGCATCATCCTCGTCCTTATCGTAGTCGCGGCCCTCTTCACGCTCTTCATCGAGAAGACCTCGGGCTTAAGCTTCCTCCTGGGCGGTGCCATGAGCTCCGTGGTGTGCGTGCTGGGCATGAAAAGCGCCACCTACGCCAATGTTCGCACCGCCAACAAGGCCCGGGAGAGCCTGTCCATCGGCGAGACGGTGAAGGTCGCCCTGTGCGGCGGCAGCGTCTCGGGCCTTGCGGTCCAGGCCTTCGGGATGCTGGGCCTGGTGCTCATCCTGCTCATCCAGGGTGGCGTGGACCATACCTCGGAGAGCGCCGGCATCATCGCCATCAGCGGCCTTTCCTGCAACCCCACGGTGATGCGCATCACCACCTATTCCCTGGGCTGCTCCATCGTGGCCATGTTCAACCGCGTGGCCGGCGGCAACTACACCAAGGCCGCGGACATCAGCTCCGACATCCTCGGCAAGATCCGCCACGACCTTCCCGAGGACGACAGCCGCGTGCCCAACACCATCGCCGACTTCATCGGCGACAACGTCAACGACATCGCCGGCAACTGCTCCGACCTGCTGGAGAGCTTCGTCGCCACCATGTCCGCCTCCGTCATGATCGCGGTGACGCTGTTCTCCGCCCACGAGGACATGAGCGACAAGCTCTTCAACGCCACCGTCATGTTCCCCATCGTCCTGGCCGCCTGCGGCTTTGTGGGGTGCCTCATCGGCCTGGGCTTTGCCAACCTCAAGAAGATGGGCGACAACCCCTCCAAGGAGCTGGACCTCTCCACCTGGATCTCCGCCGGCATCACCGTCATCCTCGGCGGCGTCGCCTGCTACCTTATCTTCGGAAGGCTCGGCACGGACGCCCCGCTTTACGAGGACTTCAAGATCGGCTGGGCCTCCCCCTGGGTCAGCGCCATTATGGGCATCATCTCCGGCGTGGCTATCGGCGTCATCACGGAGTACTATACCTCCACCGACCACAAGCCCACCCGTGAGCTTGCGGAGATCTGCGAGGAGGGCGAGGCCTTCGTCGTCACCAAGGGCGACGCCATCGGCTCCCGCTCCTGCCTCCTGCCCGTGCTCATCATCGCCATCGCGCTTTTAGTCTCCGGGTTCCTGTGCGGGACCTACGGTATCGCCATTTCCGCCCTCGGGATGCTGGCCTTCGTGGGCGCCACGGTGTCCATCGACGCCTTCGGTCCCATCGCCGACAACGCCGGGGGCCTCGCGGAATCCTGCCACCTGCCCCACGACGTGCGGAAGATCACCGATAAGCTGGACGCCGTCGGCAACACCACCGCCGCCATCGGCAAGGGCTTCGCCATCGGCTCGGCGGCCTTCGCCACCGTGTCCCTCATCGTGGCCTATGTGGGCAGCTACTCCGAGGGTCTTGTCCCCACGTTGAACTTCGCCTACTTTACCGTGGTTGCCGGCGGTATCCTGGGCGGGGCGCTGGTGGAGTATTTCTCCGCCATGCTCACCGACAACACCATCGACTCGGCCAAGATCATGGCCGACGAGGGCGACAAGATGATGTCCATCCCCGGCGTGCTGGAGGGGACCGTCAAGCCCGACTACAACAAGATGATCCGTCTGGCGGCCCAGGAGGCCATCCGCAAGATGGTGGTGCCCTCCGTCATCGCCCTGCTCATCCCCGTCTTCGGTGGGCTTATCTTCGGCGTGGAGTTCGTGGGCGGCATCCTGGTGGGCGCGACGATCGTGGCTATCCCCAGGGCCATCTTCATGGGCAACTCCGGCGGCGCCTTTGACAACGCCAAGAAGTACATCGAGGGCGAGAACATCCCCGGCCACGGCAAGGGCACCTCCGCCCACAAGGCCGCCGTCACCGGCGACACCATCGGCGACACCCGCAAGGACGTGGTGGGCGTGGCGCTGGACATCTTCATCAAGCTCATGTCCACCGTCGCCAACACCCTGGCCCCCGTCATCCGCACCGTCACGCTCATCAAGTGACCGGTCCGCAAACACCATAAAGCCATAGGCGGCCGCCCTGACAAGGCTGCCGCCTTCCTGTGAAAAGACGTTATGAAGTACAAAAATCCCATCCTCTACGCCGACTACTCTGACCCGGACCTCATTCGGGTGGGGGAGGACTACTACATGATTTCCTCCTCCTTCACCTACCTGCCCGGCGTGCCGCTCCTGCACTCCAGGGACCTGGTCCACTGGGAGCTCATCAACTACTGCGTCCGGTCCCTGCCCTTTGAAAAGTACGACCGCCCCTCCCACGGCTCCGGCGCCTGGGCGCCGTCCCTGCGGTATCACAACGGCGCCTTCATCGCCTTCATTCCTCTGGTGGACGAGGGGATCCTGGTGGCCCGCTCCAAAGACCCCTATGGGGAATTTGCGCTCAATATGCTCTGTGAGGCCAGGGGCTGGGAGGACCCCTGCCCGCTGTGGGACGACGACGGACGGGCCTATATGGTCTTCGCCTACGCCAAGAGCCGCGCCGGGATCCGCGACCGCCTCTCGGTGGTGGAGATCGACCCGGACTGCCGCGCTCTCCTGGGGAAGCCTCAGGTCATCTTCGAGGACACCCGCCTCGCGCCGGGGATCGAGGGCCCGAAGCTTTATAAGGTCAACGGCTGGTATCTCATCCTCGCCCCCTCGGGAGGTGTGGCGGAGGGGTGGCAGTCGGCCCTCCGTGCCCGGAATATTTGGGGCCCTTACGAATACAAGACCGTAATGCGCCAGGGCCATACCGCCGTCAACGGCCCCCACCAGGGCGGCTGGGTGACGGACCCGGAGGGGAAAAGCTGGTTTATCCACTTCCAGGATGTCAACGAGCTGGGCCGCATCACCCACCTCCAGCCCATGCGCTTCCTCTCGGATTGGCCCCTGATCGGCTGTGACAGCGACGCCGACGGCATCGGCGAGCCGGTGGGGGAGTGGGATATGCCGGCGGAGGGGAAGCCCCTGTACGAGATCGCCCAGTCCGACGACTTTGCCTCCGGCCGCCCCGGCATCCAGTGGCAGTGGCAGGCCAATCCCAGGGAGCGGTATTTCCACCACGACCGGGTGAAGGGCGCCCTGCGCCTTGCGTGCCTTGCCAATGACAGGCGGGAGAACCTCTTGTGGTACGCCCCCAACGCCATGACCCAGATCCCCCAGCACCCGGCCCTGACGGCTGTCACGAAGGTATCCCTTTCGGAAAAGGGCGCCCCCGGCGACATGGCGTCCATTGGCGTCATCGGTCACTCCTACGGCTGTCTTGGCCTTCAGCGCGCCGGGACAGGCTTTCGTCTCGCCCTCTATCGGGGCGAGGTGACGGACCCCGCCTTTGAGGGGGAGGCTTCCGAGGTCCTGGCCGCCGGCCGGGAGCTTGAGACGGGGCAGGCGTATCTGCGCCTGCGGATCAACGGCGACAGGACCTACGGCTTCTCCTGGTCGTCAGACGGGGAAAAGTATGAGGATATCGGCGAGAAGTACCCCCTGACGCGGGCCACCTGGACCGGCGCCAAGCTGTGCCTCTGGGCCTGCAACCGTGAGAACCGCCCCTCCGACGGATACGGGGCGTTCAGCTTCATAAAGATCCGGGGCGACGAGTGAGCGCGCTTTTTGTCCCGGCGGACATCCATAGGGATATATACACAAGACAGAGGGACGGTCCTTAAAAAAGGAACCGTCCCTCTGTCTCACAAAACCTGCCGCCAGTAGGTCAGGACTATGGTGAGGGCGAAGGCGTCGAAGACGAGATACGCGAGGAAGCACAGCCACAGGCCAAAGCGGGCCAGCGGCCGGCGGCGGAAGTGGTAAAGCGTCCAGAGGGACGCGGGGATGAGGACAAATTTCAATCCCAGCGTGGCCCAGGGGGTGCCGAGAATGCCGCCCAAAAAGGGGTTCATCTCGAAGCTCCCCGGAATGAGCCGGAGGCCGAAGGTGGTGTAGATGAAGTCCAAAAGGCTCAAAATCTGCGTCCCCACGGCCAGGGCCAGATAACGCCGCTTAGGTCTCAATGAACTGTTACGGTAAACTCCGCACTATATGTGGTGGTTCCAACGTTAGCTTCGATCTTTATTTTTGCATCTCCGTGCCCGTTTCCGGTCGCTTCAATTTTCCAGGTGGAACCAATAGAAGTTATACTAATAAGATTGGAACCATCAACTATAGTTATTTTGCCGTTTGAAAGCTTTTTATTTAATGAAAATTCGCATGTCTTATACTCATCCAGTATACCACAAATTTCTATTTTTTCAAGGTCATTGTTGCTCACGTTATACGTAATTTTTAATGTATTATTTGGAACGTTCCCAACAATCGTTATTGATGTATGGTGCGTGCTACGTTCACAGGTAGTTGGACCTGCGTTTGAAATATTGCTAACATCATTACGTGGATTAGCCTCTTTAGGAAATGTAGTGATAGACAATGTACCATTAGATTTTGTCGCGGAAATGGAAATAACACTTGAGCCTCCGGCCTCTAGCAGACTGTCGGCGAGACCTTTCAACTGCGCCAGAGACGTGCTTCTATTAAGAATACCGGCAGCCGAACTTACAACCTTACTGGCCAGAGGCGTATATTCGTCATCTTTCAAAGTTCCATCCGCAGGCTCCAGTGTACTTGCAGCTTCCATCATGCCGACAAAGGCGAGCATATCGACCTTCGCCTGTCCGGAGCTACTGTATTCCGCAATTAAGCTATCCCATTCTTCCCCCATGGTAGTGTAGCTGTCAAACATCTTTTGAACCTTTGTCAAATCTGCCAATTCAGTTTTCATTGAGTCAGTCAATTCGCCGTAATGATTATTCTTGACCCATGAAGCAAAGGCGTAATTTGAAGCCAATCTGGATGCCAATAAGCCCTCATGTGAGCTTTCCACACCTTCGACGATTTCCTTATATTGAGTACGGTCTGTTTTGCCATTTCCGTAGTATTCAATTATATCCTGACCATGCTCTCCGGAACAAAAATTAATGACAGTGGAAAGAAGCTCGTTGTGATATAATTCTCCATCCGGGTCCAGGTTCCTTGCAAAATTAACATAAGATTCCACTGCGCCCCAATACGATTCAATATCTCCCGCGAAGCTGGCGACAGAATCACCGGACAAACTGAGATACTGGCCCATTGCTGAGTTAATGTTGGAGCTCATGTAAGTAGAAATATTAGCCATGAGTTTGCTCAATTCTTCCGCGTCAATGGAGCCATCCCACTTCTGATAGCGCAAAGAAACATTCTTAAGTCCACCCTCGCCATATGCATCCTCAAGGCCGGCAACAAGATTTGCAGAGTTGTCAACATCGCCATTAACAAATGCGCTGACGCCGTTTGATGTTAGATACACCGTTGCCGTGCCGCCCTCGGGGATTATGCCGGAGTTGTAATAGTCCGCCATTTCAATAGCGCGCATGAGCTCTCCCACGGTTTTCTTATCCGCGCCCTTGTTGGCGTAGTCTATGTACCCGTTATACGCCACCACGCCGACGCCGGCTAAAATCGCCAGCACAGCGATGACGACCACCAGCTCCACCAGCGTGAAGCCCTT
>CANQSD010000065.1 GCA_947626385.1 uncultured Oscillospiraceae bacterium
AAGGCGGACAGGGAGTAGGTGGACTCCTTGGACCCGGCGTGCTTCCAGAACATGACGACCATGTCCTCACGGGTGGCGGCCTTGTCGGCGCCGGTGTAGAGCTCCACGGTGTTGTCCGGGTCGAGGACCTTCAGCACGGCGGCCACATCGGACAGGCTCTGCGTGGCATTGGGAGAAAACTTGCCTCTGCTGTCGGTAGTGACAAGGCCGTGCTTCAGAGCCAGCTCCGCGCTGGCGGCAAACCAGGAGCCGGCGGGGACGTCGGCGGGGAGCTGGGCGGGGGTATCGGGGGTGGCGGAGGCGGATTCGCTTACGACAATAACAGGCTCGATATCAAGGTGCCAGAAATAATCGGTTTCGGGACCGTAAACCTCTCCGGCAAATCTGTACTCCCCATCCCTGTCAAAGGTATAGGTGATCGTGCCGTTGCCGTTATCGGTTTCCTCGGGAAAATAGAAATCCTCCATTTCGGCGTCAAACGCAAAGAAGCTGGGATAGATTTCATCGCTGGCGACCAAGTCGTAGAATTCTCCCTTGTAGAACCAGTAAAGGGTGATCGAGGCGCCTAAGGGAATCTCATAGCCCACGGGATTTTCATAGTCATACCAGCTTTTATACTTTTCGACATCTATCGTGGCCGGCTTGACGGGCTGTGAGCATACGAGGTAAAGATCTCCGGTGTATTCGTCTGTGCTTGTGTCGGTCAGCTTGACCACATTGTCCCCGGTGGGAGGGGCGGTGTTTTCGTCCGCCAGGGCCGTGACGGCGAGGCTGAGGGCGAGAGTGAGGGCTAAAAGGATGCTGAGTTCTTTTTTCATGCGTTTTTCTTCCTTTCAAAACAGATTCGGAATCTCCGGCGGTCCCACGGGGGCGGGGATCTCGCCCCGCCTTGCCGTGGAGCTCACCGGAAACGCAAAAAGCGGTGCTGAGCGTTTGACCTCAACACCGCAAAAAAGCACGAACACAAAACCCCACAGGCCCCGCAAACACCCTTGCAAAAGGGCGGCCGCGCGGGTATAATAGGGACGTGGTTCAGTCTTTGACTGATGTGTTGAGTGGGCACACACTCTCACAGGGACATGGCGGGGTACCAGCCCGCCGTGTCCTGCCGCTTACGCGTTTCCATACCTTTATTTTGCCGCATACCCGCCTAAAATGCAAGAGCTTTTGACGAAAAAGTGTACCCCGCGGCAAAAACACAAAAACGCCGATTTCATGACAAACTGACACGGGCTTCCCCGAAGGGAGAGCCCGTGGTTTTTTTGAATGGTTTCTATTCAGGCGATAGGGGCGAGGCGCGGATCATCGAAGCTTCTCAGAAACCTCCACGTTCGCTTCCCCCCTGCCCCCCTCCTACGAGGAGGGGGCACCGAGTCGGGGGCGGGCGCGGGTCATCGGAATCGCTCCGTCAACTCACCCTGTAGGGGCCGCCTCTCTTGGCGGCCCGCGCTGCGCGCCACCGTTTACCGGAAGCCTCCGTTACGCTCCACGGGCTCGAATACCCCGCCGCTGCGGCGGCACCCCATCTCCGGCCTAAGAGCCGCCCCTTCGGGGCGGTTGGCCTCCGAAACACGCCTGCGGGCGTAGTTTTTCCGAAATAGGGGTCAAGGGAATAAGGTTGCGGCGCTTCGCGCCGCCTTTATAAAAAATTGCGCCGCAAAGCGGCGCAAACCTTTTTAAGCCCCCTCCTCGTAGGAGGGGGGGCAGGGGGGAAGCGAGGGTGGGATGACAGAGTGGTATCGACAAACCGCACCCGCCAAAGCCCCTCCCTCCGGGAGGGGTGCCCGAGCGAAGCGATGGGCAGGGTGGGGACGACTATCGGGCCGCTCAGAAAATGGGGCCCACCCCCTGCCCCCTCCCAAAGGGAGGGGCATAAAGGGTGCGGGGACAGGGCGGTTCCGGGGTCAGAGAATCGTCACCTGTTTATCCCGATCGTAGGTGTGCGCCTCTTTTTCAACGGCCTTGTGGCCGAGGGAGATGGCGATCTGGAAGTCGTAACCCTCTGGGAAATGGAGGGCGGCGGCGTATTTGGCCTTGCGCTCGCCAAGCATCTCGGCCTTGAGGCAGCCGAGGATGACGCTGCCAAGGCCCAGAGATTCGGCGGCCAGGGCGATATTTTCCACGGCGATGCCGGCGTCCACGGCCGTCCAGCCGAAGGCGGCCTCGCCGCTGATGAAGACGACGGTGGGGGCGTCGTACCAGAAGCTCAGGTGCGGCCTGAGGCGCGGGCCCATGTTGTCCTGGATCTCATAAAGGAGCGGGTCATCGCCGGGGAGGACGGTGAAGTGCAGCTCCTGGCGGTTGGTGGCGGTGGGGGCCTGGAGGCCGGCGGTGAGCAGGGCGTCGAGCTCGGCGTCCGTGAGTTTCTCCTGCGTGTAGCCCCTGATGGAGCGGCGGGAGGCGATGGCGGTCAGGGTGTCCATAGGTGTTCCTCCTTGTTTCCTTATTTTAAAATCACTTTTTTGAAGCTCTTCTTGCCGCGGCGCAGGACGACGCCGGCACGCAGCTCCTCCGGGGTGAAGGTCCTGCCGATGTCCGTGATCTTCTCCTCCCCCGCCGTGACGCCGCCCTGCTGGATGTTGCGGCGCGCCTCGGATTTGGAGGCCACAAGGCCGGCCTTCACCAGAAGCGACATGATGTCCCGCTCGTCGGCCTCATGAAGCTCCACGGTGGGGATCTCGGCGGAGGCGCCGCCGCCGAAGAGGGCGCGGGCGCTCTCCTGGGCCTTTTGCGCCTCCTCCTCGCCATGGACGAGCTTCGTGAGCTCGAAGGCCAGGATCTCCTTGGCGGTATTGATGCGGCTGGTGTTGACCCACGTCTCCATCTCCGCGATTTGCTCCAGAGGCAGGAAGGTCAGCATCTTGAGGCACTTCATCACGTCCGCGTCGCCTACGTTGCGCCAGTACTGGTAAAAATCGTAGGGGCTCGTTTTGTTGGGGTCCAGCCACACGGCGTTGCCGGCGGTCTTGCCCATCTTGTTGCCGTTGGAGTCGGTGAGGAGGGTGATGGTCATGGCGTGGGCGTCTTTTCCAAGCTTACGGCGGATGAGCTCCGTGCCGCCCAGCATATTGGACCACTGGTCGTTGCCGCCGAACTGCATATTGCAGCCGTAGTGCCGGAAGAGATAGTAGAAGTCGTAGGACTGCATGATCATGTAGTTGAACTCCAGGAACGAAAGGCCGCGCTCCATCCGCTGCTTGTAGCACTCGGCCCTGAGCATATTGTTCACGGAGAAGCACGCGCCCACCTCCCGCAGGAGGTCCACGTAGTTGAGGTCCAGGAGCCAATCGGCGTTGTTGACCATCTGCGCCTTGCCCTCGCCGAACTCGATGAAGCGCTCCATCTGGCGCTTGAAGCAGGCGGCGTTATGCTCGATGTCCTCGCGGGTGAGCATCTTGCGCATGTCCGTGCGGCCGGAGGGGTCGCCGATCATGGTGGTGCCGCCGCCGATGAGGGCGATGGGGCGGTTGCCCGCCATCTGGAGGCGCTTCATCAGCGTCAGGGCCATAAAATGCCCCGCCGTCAGGCTGTCCGCCGTGCAGTCAAAGCCGATGTAGAAGGTGGCTTTGCCGGCGTTGATCATGTTACGAATTTCGTTTTCGTCGGTGACCTGGGCGATGAGGCCGCGGGCCACCAGCTCTTCATAAATTTCCATGGTTTTCTCCTTTTTTAATTATCCGATATTTTCACGGATCCAACTCCTGGAGCCGCTTTCCGCAATAGGGGCACACGGCGTCGTCCAGGTCGTGCATCGTCCCGCAGTGGGGGCACGGGACCTGCTCCATGGCGCCCTCGTCCCCCGGTCCCTCTGCCGGGTCCGGCTCCTCGGCGGCGTAGAACTCCATTTTGTGGCACTTTTCGCAGACGTAGACCTCCACGTCATAGGCCCCGGACAGGAGATTGCTCCACTCCCCCAGGAAAAAGCCCATTTTTCCCTTTTGCAGGTACTCCCGGCCCACATAGCTCATATGGCCGCCGCAGCGCAAGCAAGTCTCTTTGTCCATAGCTTTTCACTTCCCTTCCGAAAATAATAAGCCCTCTGCCCGGAAAGCCGGACAGAGGGCGTCTTGACGCGGTACCACCTCTGGTCGCGGACGCCTCGCGGCGGCCGCCTCACGGGGTCTGTGACCCCTCGCGCGCTATCGGGCGCACCCGTCGCAGCCTACTTGCCGAAGCTTTCGGTGCGCCGCTCCGGGCCGTATTCGCCAGCCGCTCCCCTCCCCCTTCCACCAAACCGGGGTCTCTCTGCGCGGGAGTCCGTCAGGCTACTTGCGCCCTTCATCGCGTTCCCTATGATTTTACGATGAAATGTTTGATTTGTCAATTCTATTTTTGGTTGAACAATGTAATTCTTCTTGACAAGACAGGCCCGGGGAAGGTATAATAAGCACAGATAAAGGGTCGCCGCGGATGACGCGGCCGCCCGGTCATCGACAAGCGGTTTGGCTCCGTTTTGTAAACAGGATTTTAGCGTCTACCTTTCAGCAAACGCAAAACCGTCACTGTGCGGAGTGGCGGTTTTTGCGTCTATCCAGGTCTATACGTACCGTGACCGTGAAAATCCACGGATGGAACGTGATCGTGATAGGCACGGGCCATCCCCCCTTTCATCAGGGAGTAAGCCAAACCGCCCGCCGTTCTCTATGACCGGGAAGCCCGCGTTTCCCCGCGGCTTCCCGGTCCATAGTTTAACACAGTTGTCGATTTATGTCAACAGCCTCCCGAATTCGGGAGGCTGTTTTTTGCAGAATCGGGCCGTGGGACTTTGAGTCCCACGGCCTTTTGGGTGTAATGGCTTACTCAAAGCTCCACGTCAGCCCATAATCGTCGCTGCGCATGGTTATCAGTTCCTCCTCGCCCGTTTGCGTGTTAAGGACCTCGATGGGATAGACTCCCTTTTCACCGTCAAAGCTGGGGGTCAGCGGCGTGAAGCGGCGATTCTCCGTATATCCGTCGGGGAGCGTGACGGTCAACTTCTCCCAGGTTTCTCCGCCGTCCAGGGTGCGCCAGATATCGGGTCCCGCGTCCTCGCCGTACCGATAGCTTACAAAGCCGATCCGGGGCGTGGAGAAGCCCGCGCCGGTGGATACGGCGGGGTGACTGTCCGTGGGATTCCCGATCTCCCGCCAGGTGTCGCCGCCGTCGTCCGTGAGGAAGAGCCGAATCGGCTCTCGTCCCATGGCCGGCGGGGCTTTCAGGGCGAGATATCCGCCGTTTTCACCGAAGAAGCCGATGTATCCTCCGTAGTAAACGATACCGTCGCGCCAATCGCCAAAGGCCTCCATTCCCTCGCTGTTTGCAACGACGGACTCCCGCCAGGTCCGCCCGCCGTCGGCGCTCAGCAGGAGCCTGACGGGTGATTCCGGGACAATGACCGCCACGTTGTCGTCGTTGAGGGACACCCACTCACCGTTCTCGATCTGCTCCTCGATGTGATCCGGCGTCTCATCGATCCCCCGCTTGGCAAAGGCGTTCCGGATGAGACTCACGGGATCGACCCCCATCACCGCCGCCGCGGTCCCGATGACCGCCAACAGCGCCGCGGCAGCGGCGGCGATCACAAGCGCCGTTTTTGTTCTGAACCCCTTCTTTTTTTGGACCCTCCATTCACTCTGCTCCAACATCTCATCCTCCACCGCCCCGATGAGCTCAAAAAGCATTTTGTTTGTCATCCGATAAGGCCCTCCTTCTTCAAATAGAGCTTCAGCTTTTGCCGCGTGCGCGACAGCGCCATGAGGACGGCGCTCCTTGTCATCCCATACCGCGCGGCAATGGTTTCCGTGGATTCCACGAAAAAATACCGCCGAAGGAATATGTCCCGCTCCCGCCCGGGCAGTCCGCCAAGGAAGCTGTTGACTCCCTGCTCCAGCTCCTTCGTCATGACCTCCGACTCCGGGTCCGTCCCCGCGTCGACGCACTCCTCCAGCTCCTCCAGCGCAAGGCCGATCTCTCCGCCGCCGCGTTTTTGGGCATACCGGCGCTTGAAGCGGTCAAAAGCCAGATTCCTTGTGATTTTCGCCAGGAAAATACGAAGCCTTTGCGGACGCTTTGGCGGAATGGTATTCCAGGCCCTCAGCCATGTGTCGTTCACACATTCCTCCGCGTCCTCCGGGTTTTGCAAAATGCCGTTGGCGATGGCATAGCAATAGGCCCCGTAAGCCCTGCTCGTCTCGTCGATCGCGTTACCGTCACGACTCCAAAAGAGCACGATGAGCTCTTCATCCGTGATGGCCCCCACCCCCTTCTTTCTTGATCGTCAGACGCGTCTATTTACAAAGACGACAAAACCGCCCCGGGATAACGGCGCTTTGTACAACGGGAAACCGAACAGATACAGAAAAAACCAAAAAGACGCAGTTGGGGTCCCAGCTGCGTCTTTTCGGCTTGCCGTACCGTCTTGCCCCCCGGTTCTCTTTGTTTCCCTATCACACGGGCCGGCTTGGTTGGCGCTTTTCATCAGAGATCAATATTACACGCTGACAATCAGTGTGGTCAGGGGCTTTCTTTGGCTTTCCGTGGGCTTCTTCAGCTTTCCGTTTTGAAGCAGAACAGTCAGGCAGTGCAGAAGGAACCACCCGTCGGAGTGAAAAAGAAACTGTAATTCGTACTGTTTCATTTTTCGCAAATGCGCCGGAACCGATTTGAGCGCCGCCTCGACATAAGGCGTCTTCAGCGCATCAAAGTCCGTCCGATACTTTACCTTGATTCGCTCACCGATGGCAAGGAGTTTATCCCGGATCTCTTTGCCTGCCAGTACAACGATCTGCCATGCTGACTTAAACTGACCGTCATAGTCACCGTTGGTCTTTATAAATCCACGTTCCGCAAGCCACGCGTACTCGTCCTTTGACAAGAACTTCTCTTCTTCCCGACGGTAGAGCGAGAGCACCCGTTTGGCATCCTCCGAAAAGCCGGTCGTCGGAGATTCCCGATCCGACCATTCGCTGTTTATCTGCCAAAGCATAAGTCCATCGGACACATTCCACATCGGTCCGCTCCAGTTTTTCATAGTAACGCAGTCCGCCGGGAGCGTCAAATGATTCGGCACGACCGTCGCGTTGTAAATGTCGTGCGCGCCGTCCGGGCGGTAGGTGGCAGCTTCCTCGAACGAAATATGCCGATCCATCAGTTTTTCGCCCGAGCAGGCGGCGATATACGGAATCAGCGACCAGAGAAGAAAATTGCGGTCGGCGCGCGGCGATTCGGTAAGGGAAACAGGCCCGTCGGTCTGATTGCAAACAATATCGGAATCTTCAAGGATACCGGAGCCCGTCAGCTCGTCATACAAATCGTTTGCGAACAACGCTGCGGCACGCCGATACATTTCATTTTGCATGGTAAGCAGTTCGGACGTCGGTTCGCTGATAAGAAAATTGACAAGATATTTCCCCTTTTCGATCCGCAGAAAGCCGTATTCCGCTAAGAAGTCCGCTTCCGTTTCCACATACACAGGGGAAACGCCCAAATCATCGGAAATTTCGTTGACCGTTTTCGGCTCGTTTCGCACGCAGTAGCAGATATTCTGGGAAAGTGCCGACCGGAAAAATTCTTCGGGAGATTTTTTGCCAACGGAACCGTTTACGCCATAGGAGTCAAATTTGATCGGATCAAATTGCAGTTCGCTTGAATGTCTCATCGTTTCCAACCCTCGTTTCAGTTCTTTTTTGGCTTCAAACAAGTGCCACTTGACCGTGCCGAGAGGAATCCCCAGTTCTTCCGCAATATCCGCCTGCTTACGATTTTCAAAATAATACGCGATCACGATCCTTCTTTGCAGCTTGGAGAGGTAAGCGATCTCGGTCCGGAGACGACGGACAGCTTCTGTATTGTCGTCGGGGTCCTGCTCAGAACACGGGTCCGCGATCAGCTCCGCAGCCTCATCAAGTGAAACACCGACCATACTTTTTGCGGCATCACGATAATAGCTGCCGAGCGTGTTATGGGCAACGGTCCAGATAAACCTTCCCATGTCCGCAACGTCATCCTTGACAAGAAGCGCACGGAACGCTTTTACCGCGATTTCCTGCGACAGGTCCTCCGCGTCGTGGATGCTTTTACACCTCTTCAGAGCAAATCCGAATATGGGTTTCAGGTATTCGGTTATCGTTTTCTCTACGTCCTGTCTGTTCACTTGTTTGCACCTCACGGAAAGCTTTCACCCATATAGACGCACAAAATCGAAAAAGGTTGGAGGTTTTTTGAAAATTTATTTGAACCGGGAGAATAGATCTATAAAAACGGGAAGGCGCAGTCCTTAAAGCCGCGCCTTCCTTTAATGATTTCCTTACCTCTCCGCGGGATTCGGGGAGGCTGTTTTTTAAATTTGATCCAGATGCTCCGCGTAGAACTTCTCGTAGTTGGCCAGGTTATACTCGATGAGCCTGGGGGTGTCGAGGCCGTAGGGGCAGCGGGAGGCGCAGGCGCGGCAGTGGATGCAGTCGCGCATTTTCATGGCTTTCGCGTGGAACTCGTCGGTCATATACTGCTGCCAGGGGGAGCGGGTGAGGAGCATATCCAGGCGCGCCATGGTGAAGATCTCGATGTTCGCCGGGCACGGAAGGCAGTACCCGCACCCCCGGCAGAAGGAGCCGGCCAGGGCGCGGCGCTCACGCTCCATCTCGGCCTCCAGCTCCGGCGTCATGGCGGGCTCGGCGGCCTCGGCCTCGATCCACTGCTTTAACTGGTCCTCAAACTGGATGCCCCAGATGGGGACCACGTTGTCAAACTGGTTCATGAAGGCCCTGCACAGCGTCACGTTGGTCAAAAGCCCGCCGGCCAGGCCCTTCATGGCGATGAAGCCCATGTCGTGGGCCTTGCACTGGCGCACCAGCTCCAGCTCCTGCTCCCCGGCCAGATAGCTGAAGGGGAACTGGAGCGTCTCGAAATTGCCGCTCTCGATGGCCTCGTGGGCCACCTTCAGGCGGTGGTTGGTGATACCGATGTGACGCACATACCCCCGGGCCTTTGCCTCCGCCGCGGCGGCGTAGGGGCCGTCGGGGTCGGCGGGGTCGGGCAGAACGGCGGGGTTGTGGAACTGGAGGAGGTCTATGTAGTCGGTTTTCATGCGCTCCAGACTGCGCTGGATGTGCTCCTTCACAGTCTTGTAGTCGTTCCCGCCGGACTTGGTGGCGATGATGATGTTCTCCCGCACGTCGGAGAGGCCCATGCCGATCTTCTCCTCCGAGTCGGAGTAGGCGTTGGCGGTGTCAAAGAAGTTGATGCCGGCCTCATAGGCCATTCTGAGGAGCCTCGCGCCGTCCTCCTTGGAGCGGCGCTGGACCGGCAGGGCGCCGAAGGCGGTGCGGGTCACCATGAGCTCGGTCTTGCCAAGACGGATCTTTTTCATTTGTCTGTCCCCTCCCTAAAGTGTTTCGCGGCGGCGAGCTGTTCCCTGGCCGCCAGAAGCGTTGTCTCCGTCACGTTGTCCCCGCCGGTGAGGCGGGCCAGCTCCCGCTCCCGGCCGGCGTCATTAAGGCGCGTGACGCTGGTGAAGGTGCGGCCGCCCTCCACCCGTTTTTCGATGGAAAACTGGGTGTCCGCCATGGCGGCGATCTGGGGCAGGTGGGTCACGCAGATGACCTGGCGGGATGAGCCGATGGAGGCCAGCTTCTCCGCCACCCGCTGGGCGGCCACGCCGGACACGCCGGTGTCGATCTCGTCGAAGACCATGGCGCCCACGGTGTCGGCCCGGGAGAGCACGGTCTTCATGGCCAGCATAATGCGGGAAAGCTCGCCGCCGGAGGCGACCCTGGCGATGCGGCCCATGCCCTCCCCGGCGTTGGCGGCCATGAGGAACCGGACCTCGTCGGCCCCGTCTGGCCCTAAGTCCTTGGCCGTGAGCTCCACGGTGAAGGACGCCCCCGGCATACTCAGCTCCCGCAGCTCCCGGACGATGGCGGCGCTGAGCGCCTCGCCGGCGCGGCGGCGCTTCTCGGTGAGCTTGGCCGCGAGGGCGGCGGCCTCCTTCCGGGCGGGGATCAGCTTGGCTTCCAGCTTTTTTATTTTCTCGTCGGAGAACTCGATGTCCTCCAGCTCCCTTTTGGAGCGCTCCAGCGTCTCCAACGCCGCCTCCTCGCTGCCGCCGTACTTGCGCATGACGCGCTTGAGGGCGTCCAGGCGCGCGTCCAGCTCGTCCAGCTCCTCCGGGGAGAATTCCAGCCGCTCCCGCAGCTCCCGCAGGTCCTCGGCGGCGTCCTCGGCGGCGTATTTAAGGTCCGTGAGCTTCTGCGCCAGGGCCGTCAGCTCCTCGCTCCAGCGCTGGGCGTAGCCGATGGAGCCGGCGGCGGACTCGATGAGGCTCACCGCCCCGTCGGCGCGCTCGCCGCCCAAGAGGCACGCCGAGGCGTCCCGCACCGCGTCGGAGAGCTTCCCGGCGCTCTTCAAAAAGTCCCGGCGGCGCAGCTTCTCGTCATATTCGCCGGGGACGGGCTTTACCCGCTCCAGCTCCTTGATCTGGAAGCTCAGCATATCCACCCGGCGCTCCCGCTCCCCCTCGCTGAGGGTCAGGGCCTCCAGCTCCTCCTCCAGCGCCCGGAGAGCGGCGTAGGCGGCCTTGTAGGCGTCCAGCTCCCGTCGCGTGTCGCCGAAGCCGTCCAGGTACGCCAGGTGCCAGCGCTCATTGGTGAGCCGCTGGCCGTCGCCCTGGCCGTGGATGTCGATGAGGCGCAATCCCAGCTCCCGCAGCTGTACGGCGGAGACGGGCACGCCGTTGACGCGGCAGGAGCTTTTCCCGTCCTCCGAGATGCGGCGGGTCAGCACCAGCTCCCCCTCGTAATCCACGCCGTTTTCCTCGCACCAGTCCTCCACGCCGCAGTCGGTGAAGGTGGCGGTGACCAGCGCGGACTTCGCCCCCGTGCGCACCAGCTCACGGCTGGCGCGCCAGCCCAGGGACGCCTCCAGCGAGTCGATGACGATAGACTTCCCGGCCCCGGTCTCGCCGGTGAGCACGTTGAGCCCCGGCCCAAACTCGATGTCCGCCCGGTCGATGACGGCGATATTCTCAATGTGAAGAAGGGAGAGCATAGGAAAAGTACCCCCTTTGTGGTTCAGTTTGTGTGAAGGCCGCCGCGGGGACATCTTCCTTCATCCCACGCTCGCTTCCCCCCTGCCCCCCTCCTACGAGGAGGGGGCTTAAAAGGTTGCGGCTGACGCCGCTTTTTTTTGATTTCCCGCCGCGTCTGGCTTTTACTCCAGCAGCTTGGCCATTCGACGGCGGATCTCTTCGGCGGAGTCGTCGTCGCGCAGGGCGAGGAAGGCGGTGT
>CANQSD010000066.1 GCA_947626385.1 uncultured Oscillospiraceae bacterium
CACCACCCCCTTTGGCGTAAATTTATGTTATTATACCACATTTTTCACCCCCATGCAATCCCCTTTTGGAGAGGAAAGAAATCCGCGCGGCGGCGCGCGGCGGTGGGAAAAAGGTTTGCGGCTTGCGCCGCATTTTTTTATATTCCCCACCCACCCTAGCCTCCCCCTCGGGGGAGGTGGCGCGCAGCGCCGGAAGGGTCCGCCGCCGCACGAACCACCCCTGCCGCTTTGCGGCTGTCCCCGACCTAGGAGGGGCTGGCGTGTCGGGGGCGGTGCCATTCGCCGGAACTGTTCCGTCATCCAACGCTCGCTACCCCCCTGCCCCCCTCCTACGAGGAGGGGGCTCCGAGACGGGGGCGGGTGCGATTATTCAGAACCGTTCCGTTAGCGCAACCTCTTTTGCCCCTCCTACGGAGGGGCGGCCGAGCAAAGCGAGGCCGGGGTGGTGCTGCAATCCGATTATCGAAAGCCCCAGCGACGCTCAACGGGCTCGAATACCCCGCCGCCGCGGCGGCACCCCTTTTTCCCAAAAAGGGGTCGGGAGAATAAGGTTGCGGCGCTTCGCGCCGCGTTTTTTAAAAATTGCGCCGCATAGCGGCGCAAACCTTTTTGACCCCCTTTGGGGCAAAGGGGGCAAGGGGGATTCGAGCCTTCGTCCCCCGTCCCCGCCGCGCGGGCAAATCAAAAAATGCGCCGCAAAGCGGCGCAAACCTTTTAAAATGCCCCCTCCTCGTAGGAGGGGGGCAGGGGGGTAGCGAAGGTGGGATGCCAGAGCGGTCCCGATGAACGCACCCGCCAAAGCCCCTCCCTCCGGGAGGGGTGCCCGAGCGGAGCGATGGGCAGGGTGGGGACGTCTCTCCCTCCGCTCAGAAACTCGCACCCACCCCCTGCCCCCTCCCCAAGGGAGGGGCAACCATGTCGGAGGCGGGTACGTAGAAAATAACGCTGGAGGTCATCGAAACGCGGGCCGCCCAGGACGGCCCTTACGGGAAATGCTCACACCTTCCCCCCGCCCGCCGTCTCCCTCTCTCCGAACACCCTTATCCCCTCGCCCCGGTAGGGCTCGCCGTTGACGAGGATGCCCTCCGGGTAGCAGTTGACGGCGATCTCGCCGCTCTCCAAGCGCAGGGTGAGGCTGGCGGGGAGCATGGAGTCGGGGAGGTTGGGCTTTACGGTGAGGACGCCGTCCCGAAGGCGCAGGCCGAAGAGGGACTCGGTGACGGCGCGGAAATACCAGCCGGCGGAGCCGGTGTACCAGCTCCAGCCGCCCCGGCCCGTAAGGCCGGGGGCGCGGTAGACGTCGGCGGCCAGGACGTAGGGCTCGGCGGCGTAAGTCTCGATATCCCGGCCCCAGGGGGAGAGGGCGGCGAGAAGGCGCGCGCCTGTTTCCCGCTCGCCGCTCTCCAGAAGCGCCATAGCCAGCCACACGGCGGCGTGGGTGTACTGGCCGCCGTTCTCCCGTGTGCCGGGGGCGTAGGAGGCGATATAGCCGGGGTCCCGCTCCCCCTTGTCGAAGGGCGGGTCGAAGAGGGCCGCGGTGCCGCTCTCCGGGTCGAAAAGCCGCGCGGCGGCGGCCCGGAGGGCCCGTTTGACTCTCGCCCGGTCGGCCCCGGCAAAATGCGCGAAGCTCTGGGCCACGCTGTCCAGGGCGCACGCCCCGTCCCCCGGCGCGCCCAGGGGTGCGCCGTCGCCGTAGAAGCCCCGCAGGTACCACTCCCCGGCGAAGGCCCCCTCGGCGGCCCGGAGATACCGGCCGGCGGCGGCGCGCAGCTCCCCGGATCTGCCGGCCTCCCCGGCCTTTTCGCAAAGCTCCGCCATACCCTCCAGGGCCATGGCGCCGAAGAAGGTGAGCCAAACGCTCTCGCCCCGGCCGTCGGCTCCCACCCGGTCCATGCCGTCGTTCCAGTCCCCGCCCAGCATGAGCGCCAGGCCGTGGGCCCCCGTCCCCCGGCGCAGGAAGCACGCCGCGGCCCGGAGGGCGTGGTTCAGGAGCGTGTCCGTCTCGGCGCCGATCTCCGGCCGTTCGTAGCGGTCCCGCTCCCCCGCCTCCAAAGGCGCGGAGAGGCGGTAGGGCTCACGGGCCCTCAAAATGTCCGTGTCCCCGGTGCGCGTCACATAGTCGTGGAGGGCCCAGACGAGCCACAGAAGGTCGTCGGAGCACCTGGTCCGCACGCCCCGGTCGCCCTCGGGCGTGGGGTGCCACCAGTGCATCACATCCCCCTCGGCGTACTGGTGGGCGGCGGCCTGCCGCAGCTGCCAGACCGCCGGCTCCCGGTCCACCAGGGTCATGGCGGCGGCGTCCTGGAGCTGGTCCCGGAACCCCACCGCCCCGCCGTTCTGGTAAAGGCCCGTGCGGGCCAGAAGCCGCGCGGCCCGAGTCTGGTAGAGCGCCCAGCCGTTGAGGTAGGCGTCCAATCTCGGCTCCGGCGTCTCCACCCGCAGGGCGGAGGTCAAAGCCTGCCAGCGGGCCTTCGTCTCCTCCAGAAGCCGGTCGGCGACTCGGAGGGCGGCTTCCAGCTTCTGCCGCTTGTCACAGCCGGAGACCAGCACCAGGCGGGGCGAGGCGGGGAGGGTAAAGGCCAGCGTGTCGCCGGCGGAGGCGTTTTGCGCCGGGGCGGAAATCAGGAGGGTGTAGGGGGAATTTCTGAACGCCCCGGTAGTCGTTTTAGCGGTAAACGTCCCGTTTTCAAAGGAAATCCGCACAAATTTGGCGTCCTTCCCGCTCTCCCCCAGGAGAAGCTTGCAGGCGTAGGAGATGGTCATGTTTTCCAGCTCCCCGTTGAGCTCCAGGACCATGACCCGGGCGTTGACCTCCCAGGGGACGAAGGCGGTGAGACGGGAGCGGACGGGGCCGAAGTCCCGCTCCCAGCGGGCCCAGCCGAAGCCGTACTCGATGAGCGCGGGGGCGGGCCCGCCGTCGGCAAAAAGGCTCTCCTCCCCTTGGGGCCCTAAGAGCTTCAGCGTTTCGGGACCCTGCGTTTTCCGCTCGTCGTTGACCCAGGGGCTTATCTTGTAAAGGCGGGAATTTTGGGACCACTGGAAGCCCGCGCCGCACTCGGTGGCCAGAAAGCCGTAGGCGGGATTGGTGAGGATATGGGACCACGCCGCCGGCGGAAGGGTGTTTTGGAGGGCGATCAGGACCTGGTCGGAGGCCCCTCGGCGGTATGCCGCGGGGGTGCCGGAGGGGGTGTAGAGGGGGCTCGGACGGGCCTCCGAGAGGGGTCTGGCAGGGGGTGTCCAGGGGGCCGTGAGGTCCACCTTCACCTCCGCCAGCTCCAGCGCCGGAACCGGGTCCGGGACGAGATGCACCCCGCCGGGGGCGTCCAGAGTGGATTCCCGGCCGAGACGGCGGAGAAGGTCGGCGATGGCGGTGCGCTGGGCGGCGGCGTAGTCGCCGTGGTCGGTGAGGACCAGGAGAAGGTCCGCCTCCACCCCGTTTTCCGCCAGGAGCGCGTGGCGGCGCACAAGGTCCAGCGCCGCCGGAATGGCATCGGCGTCGGGGATCCGGGCGCCGAGGATGGGCAGGTCGCCGGAGAGGCCCACACGCCACAGCTCCTCCCGGCCCAGATCCGGCCGCTTCCGGGTCTCGCCGCCGAAGAGCAGAGGGGTGATGAGGTCCAGGGCGGCGCGGGTATCGGAGGGCTTCATGCCCAGCATCAGCGCCGCGGCGGCGAGACGGCTCAGGGGCTCCGGCTCCGGGGCGCGGACCATCCGGCGAGCGGCCCGGGCGGCCTCCGCCGCCGTCTCCCCGGCGGCCAGGGCGAAGGTGACGCGGCCCCGGCCCTGGCGGAGGGGGACGGTCACGGCCACGCCCACCCGCATATCCGGGGAATAGGGCAGCAGCTCCCCGGACTCCGGGGGCTCTCCCCTGCCCCGGTGGGTGGCGGCGGTGAGCTCCCGGTCGGCGGCCAGGGCCAGGGCCGCCGGGGCCTCCCCGGCGCGGCCGCGGCGGGCGACGGTGAGGGCCCCGTCCTCCAGCCTCGCCTCCAGCGTCAGGCGGTTGAAGGCCGGGTGGGCCTCGTAATCGGCGCGGCGGCGCAGGACCGGCTCGAAGGACACCACCGCCGTCACCTCGGCAACCCCCGCTGGGGCGGCGATGTCCAGGGTGCGCACCTCGCCCATGCCGCTGGGCGGGACGGTGACGGTGAGGGCGGCGGTGACCCCCAACGCCTTGGCCCGGAGGCGGCCGTAGAGGTCCGTGAGCTCACAGGCGTATTTGGCCGCCCCGGGCCGGGCCGGGGCCACGGGGAGGGTCCCCGCCGGGGTGCGCAAGGCGATCTCCATCCCCGCCTCCCCCTCGGGGTCCGGGTCGAAGGCGGTGAGCTCCAGGCCCCGCCAGCGGGAGCGGGTCTTCCCCGTCTCGGTAAAGAGCAGGGCGTACTCCCCGGCGGCCAGGGGCAGGCAGGCCGGGGCCGATTCGCAAAGGGATGTGAAGGCGCGGCTGACGCCCTGGGCCTCCCGCCGGTCGGGCGCCGCCGGGATATCCCTGGGCGGCTGGCGGAGGGTGAGGCGGCCCGTGGGCAGGCGCTCCTCCAGAAGCTCCCGGAAGGCCGCCATACGCCGGTCGGCCATGAAGCGCCGGGGGAACACGTCGTCACAGAGGGTGTTGGCGATGGCAACGAGACTCATGCCCAGGTGGTGGGCCATATAGGTGCGCACCGCCTCCGGCTTGCCCGTCCGGGTCCGGGCGGGGGTGAAGTCCAGCGCCTCGATGTGGCCGTAAGGCCCCAGCGCGCCCAGGGCCCCCAGCCTGCGTAGGTTATCCGAGGCGCGGGCGGGGTCCAGGGGGAGGGCCAGGTAGGTCGAGTAGGGCGAGATCACCGTCTCCGCGCCCATGCCCCGCTTGAGGGCGAGGGTCTGGACGCCGTGGGCCTTGTAGCGGTAGGCAAGGCCGGGGTCGAAGGCGTAGAAGCAGCTCTCCGAGATGCCCCAGGGCTTGCCGGGGTGGGCGCGCTTCTGGGCATAGAGGCAAAAGCGGGCGCTCTCATAGAGGAGGCTGGCGGGCTCACAGGGCAGGAGAAGGTTGGGCATCAGATACTCGAACATGGTCCCCGTCCAGCTTGCCATGCCGGAGTAGCGGTCCAGCGCCACCCGCGCCCGCCCCAGACGCCGCCAGTGGCGGCGGGGGACCTGGCCCAGGGCCACGGCGATGAAGCTGGTCTCACGGGCCTCGCTGGCCAGAAGGTCGTACCACCCCTCCGAGGGGGCGTCCTTCAAAAAGTCCCAGCCGATGTGGAAAAGCTTACGTTTTTTGTCGAAAAGGCACGTGAAATCCACATTTTCCACAAGTTTTTCGCATCTTCCGGCGGCTTCGACGTCGTTGTGGGCCTCAAACCACGTTTTGAGGACGATGAGCGCGCCGGTAAGGTTCCCGCTGTCCACGGCGGAGACGTAACGGGGCTCCAGCGGGGCGAGGGTGCGGGTGTCCATCCAGTTATAGAGATGCCCCCGCCATTTTTCCGCCTTTTCCACGCCGGCGAGGGTGCGCTTGGCCCGCTCCGACGCCTCCCGGTCGTCGATGAGCCCCAGGTCCGCCGCCGCCAGGGTTGATAAGAGCGCGAGGCCGATGTTGGTGGGGCTGGTGCGGTGGGCCGGACCCAGGTGGGGCGAGAGCTGGACGTTGTCCGGGGGCAGGAAGTTATCCTCGGCGGTGAGGTGGTCGGCGAAGAATTTCCAGATCTCCCCGGCGCGGGTCAGGAGATACGCCCGGTCCTCCGGACGCACCCGGCGGCGGCCGGCAAGCTCCCGGCTCAGCGCCCAGGCGTAGAGGGGCGTGAAGGCCCACACCAGCGCCGCCGCCCAGAAGACGGGGCTTTTGGCGAAGAGGACCAGGAGGACCGCCGCGACGGGGCAGGCCAGGAGCTCCCGGTAGTTGACAAGGACCGTATTGCCGTGCCGGCGCTCCGCGTCCCCGGAGGTCACCCAGGCAAGGCGGCGCCGGCGCGTCACGTACATCCGCCACAGCGCCGTGGCGGCGGCGCGAAGCTGGTTCCAGCCCTCCGCCGGCAGGAGCATGAGGCGTGTGAGCGAGCGCATGACGGTCCCGCCGGGTCCCGGCAGGACCGCGGACTGGTAGCGGGCGCGGGCGGACCCGTCGTGGCGCAAAAGCCCCTCCGCCCACTCCAAAAGCGCCCCGGAGAGTACCGCCGCCAGCCCTAAGATCCCGGCGGCGGCCGTCCCGGCGGAGGGGAAGACCGCCCAGAGAAGGAGGTTTATGAGCGCCGCCGGGGCCGTCATGCTCCGGCGCAGGTTGTCAAAGAGCTTGAAGCGGGAGAGCGCCGACAGCGGGTTGCGCCGCCGGGAGCCGTCCCCGGCCCGGACCCAGCGGGTACACCAGCCCAGGTTCTGCCAGTCGCCGCGGGTCCAGCGCTCCTGGCGGGAAAAGTAACTGGTGACCTTATAGGGCCAGCCGTCGGTGAGCTCCACGTCGGAGAGGAAGCCGCAGCCCAGATACGCCCCCTCCAGAATGTCGTGGGAGAGGACGGCCTCCTCCGGGAAGACGCCCTCCAGCACCCGGCGGTAGACGGGGACGTTGATGAGCCCCTTGCCCATGAAGGTGCCCTGGGAAAAGAGGTCCTGATAGAGGTCGGACACCGCCGAACCGTAGGGGTCCACGCCCCCCACCCCGGCAAAGAGGCGGGAAAAGTCGCTGCGGTTGGCGCTTTGGAGGTCCACCCCCACCCGTGGCTCCAGGATGCCGTACCCGGACACCACACGGCCCAGCTTTTCATCGAGCTTCGGGGTGTTGAGGGGGTGCAGGGCCGCGCCCACCAGCTCACGGGCCGAACCGGCCGCAAGGCGCGTGTCCGCGTCCAGGGTGAGGAGGAAGGGAAGGCCCCGGAGGGCGTCCCGGTCGCCGGCGAGGACACGGAGCTCGCTTTCCTCGCCGGAGAGGAGCTTCGTCAGCGCCTCGATGGCGCCGCGCTTGCGCTCCCGGCCCCGGTAGACGCCGTCGGAGACGCTTTGCTCCCGCTCCCGGCAGAAAAGATAGAAGCCGCCGCCATAGCGGCGGTTGAGCTCCTCCACGGCGGCTTTGGCCCTGGACAGGACCGGCCCGTCCTCCCCGGTGCGGCGGGTCTTGGCCTCGGGAAGGTCCGCCAGGATGCCGAAGGTGAGGTGCGCCCCGGCGTCCCGGTTGGCAAGGCGGTACTCCTCCAAAAGCCGGGCGTACTTCTCCCCGTCCCGCTCCTTGGTGAGGAGCGCCGAGATGACGCACAGCGTCCCGGCGGACTTGGGGATGCCGCCCTCCAGCTCCAGCCGGGGAAGCCGGCGGGGCTTGACGAGGTGGAGTAAAAGGGCGTCCAGCGCCGCCTTCACAAGCTCCGAAACCGGCAGGAGCGACAACAGCGCCGCCCACACCGAGTTCGTCAGCACGCCGGTGAGAAGGGCAAAGAAGAGGGTCGTGAGGGCGAGGGCGGCGATGTACCCCTCGCCGGTGCCCACGCTTTTGGGCTCCCCCAGGGGGCGCTCGAAGAGGTAGAAGCCCACGTGGCGCTCCGGCCCCTTTCGGGCAAGCTCCAGCACAAGCTTCGCGGCCTCCGGCTCCGTGATGTGCCGCTTTTGCGCCAGACGCGAAAGCTCCCGGCGGTAGTCCCGGCGGGTGTCCTCGTCCATCCGGGGGTAGACGCCGGCGGGGTCGGTCTTCAGCGCCGCCTCCGTCAGGTCCACCCGCTCTAAAATGTCCGAGAGGTCCTGGGTGGAGAGGGTCCGGAGGGTGGTGAAGACGTTTTTCATGAGCAGGGCCGCGTCCGCGCCCTCCTGAGGGACGCCGGCGAGGAACGCGCACTCCTCCGCCATGACGGCGGGGAGGAAGACGGACAGCTCCCGCTCCGTAAGGGGTCGGGTCTTCTGGTATTCGGTGAGGAAAAGCTCCAGGCGTTCCCCCGTCACCTCGCCCCGCCCCGAGCGCACCAGCGCCCCGGCGGCCAGGGCGACGCAGGCCCGCTTCGTCCCCGCAGCCCGTGGGAGGCGTCCGGCGCCCCGGAGGGCACGGGCGGCGGCCTTCCCCTCCCGCTCGGCGATGTACCAGTTGTCCGAAAACCACTCCGCCGCCTCGCTTGTCTCCCCCGCGTCCGTCCGGGGGGTGAGGCGGGCGCGCAGGGCGCGCAGAGTGGCGTAGATCCCGGCGCACTCGGCGGCGGGGCGCACCGTCCCCTCCGGCTCCAGCGCCGAGGCGGTATTCCGGGCAAAATTGCCGAGGGTGGAGTTTTCCATATAAAGGCCGGTGTCGGCGTCACGCATAGGCGTTCCTCCTTGGGTAAAATGGTTGGTTCTTCCGTTCCCTCTATTATCTGCCCGAAGGAGAAAAAATATTCCTTGACAAAGGGGGCGGGGGTGTGTATAATAAACCCGCATTATAAAGTGAAAACGCTTTATAGGTGAATGGTATGGAAGACAAGACCTACGAGCTGACGCTTCTCTATGACTTCTACGGCGAGCTTTTGACCGCCACCCAGCGGGAGTATTTTGAGCTCTACTACTCCGACGACCTGAGCCTCCGGGAGATCGCGGACCTCAAGGGCATCTCCCCCCAGGGGGTGCGGGCCGTGCTGGTGCGGTGCGAGGCGCTTTTGCGCGCCTACGAGGAGAAGACCGGGGGCGTCCGGCGGTTCCGGGAGCGGCGGGAGACCGTGGCGGCTCTCAGGGAGACGGCCGGGAGACTCGTGGAATTGTGTGAGGGCGAGGCCCGGACACTGGCGGAGGAGCTCTTCGCCGGACTCGGGCAGCTGAACGGAGACTGACTATGGCATTTGAATCTCTGTCCGACAGACTTGGCAACGTCTTTAAAAAGCTCCGGGGCAAGGGGCGGCTCTCCGAGGAGGACATCAAGGAGGCCATGCGCGAGGTGCGCCTGGCGCTTCTGGAGGCCGACGTGAGCTACAAGGTGGTCCGGGATTTCGTGCGGACCTGCTCCGACCGGTGCGTGGGCGTGGAGGTGCTGGAATCCCTCACCCCGGCCCAGATGGTCATCAAGATCGTGAACGAAGAGCTTATCAAGCTCATGGGCACCACCACCGCCAGGCTCAACGTGTCCTCCAGGGGCCTCACCGTGGTGATGCTGGTGGGCCTTCAGGGCGCGGGCAAGACCACAAACGGGGCCAAGCTCGCGGCCCTCATCCGCAAGCAGAACGGCCGCCGGCCGCTCCTGGTGGCCTGCGACATCTACCGCCCCGCCGCCATCAAGCAGCTGGAGACGGTGGGGGCGCAGCTCAATATCCCCGTCTTCCAGATGGGCACCGAGGACCCGGTGAAGATCGCCAAGGCCGCCGTGGACCACGCCAAAAAGAACGGCAACGACCTGGTGATCCTGGACACCGCCGGACGGCTCCACATCGACGAGGCGCTCATGGAGGAGCTCAAGAACATCAAGCGCGCCGTGGAGCCCGACGAAATTTTGCTGGTGGTGGACGCCATGACCGGCCAGGACGCCGTCAACGCCGCCACGGCCTTCGACGGGGCGCTGGGCATCACCGGCGTCATGCTCACGAAGCTGGACGGCGATGCCCGGGGCGGCGCGGCCCTCTCGGTCCGGGCGGTGACGGGCAAGCCCATCAAGTTCTGCGGCACCGGCGAGAAGCTGGACGCCATCGAGCCCTTCCACCCCGACCGTATGGCCAGCCGCATTTTGGGCATGGGCGATATGCTGACGCTCATCGAGAAGGCCGAGCAGAGCTTTGACGAGAAAAAGGCCCGGGAGTTGGCGGAGAAGATGCGCAAAAACGCCTTCACCCTTCAGGACTACTACGACCAGCTCCAGCAGCTCAAGGAGATGGGGGGCCTGGGCGACATCGCCGGGATGCTCCCCGGCAATCTGGGCAAGGCCATGGCGGGGGCGAAGCTGGACGAGCGCCAGATGGTCCGCACCGAGGCCATCATCCTCTCCATGACGAAGCGCGAGCGCAACGACCCGTCCATCATCAACTCCTCCCGGAAAAAGCGCATCGCCGCCGGCTCCGGCACCGAGGTGGTGGACGTCAACCGGCTTTTGAAGCAGTACGACATGATGCGCGACCTCACGCGCAAGATGTCCAAGGGGCGGCTGCCGGGATTCCTGGGCGGCGGCAAACGGCGCGGCGGGATGTTTTAAAGTCCATCATTTATCCTTGAGATAATTGAAATAAAAATTTTTTCACAACATTTTGGAGGTAAACACAATGGTCAAGATCAGACTTCGCAGGATGGGCGCCAAGAAGGCTCCCTATTACCGTATCGTGGTGGCGGACTCCCGGTATCCCCGGGACGGCCGGTTCATCGAGGAGCTTGGGACCTACGATCCCCGCACCGAGCCCAACACCGTCACGGTCGACGGCGACAAGGCCAAGGAGTGGATCCGCAACGGCGCCCAGCCCACCGATACGGTGAAGAAGCTTCTCAAGAACGCCGGCGTCCTTTGAGGGTGACGGCCCATGAAGGAACTTCTGCTCTATATCGCGCGAAATCTCGTGGATTCGCCCGACGACGTGACGGTCACCGAGCGCGAGGACGGGGACAAGACCGTCTTTGAGCTGCGCGTCGCCCCCGCCGATATGGGCAAGGTCATCGGCCGCCACGGGAAGATCGCCAAGGAGATCCGCACCCTCATGCGCTCCGTGGCGCAACGTCAGGGCAAACACATCAGCGTCGATATCGTCGAATAACCCGGCTTTCCCGGCTTTCGGGCAAGCGTATTATACCACAAAATAAGCAATTTGTCAAGTATTATTTAGTAAAAATAAGCACCGGCGGGTTTTAGGACCCGCCAGTGTTGTTTGTCGTCCAACCTTCGCTTCCCCCCTGCCCCCCTCCTACGAGGAGGGGGCTTAAAAAGGTTTGCGCCGCTATGCGGCGCATTTTTTATAAAAGGCGGCGCATAGCGCCGCAACCTTTTTGAGGCTCCCCTTCGTAAGGGGAGCTGTCGCGAAGCGACTGAGGGATCGAGGGTTGAGGTTTTTGAGCGCTCTGATAGACGGAATCACCCCGGCGCTTCGCTCGGCCACCCCGACCTGGGAGGGACAAGAGGGGGTGCAATATCGGAATGGTTCCGATAACCCGCACCCGTCCCCGTCTCAGTGTCCCCCGTCGCGACCCTCGGGCGCCCCTCTCGGAGGGAGGGGCTTTTGACGCAGCGGCGGGGGTGGTTCTTGTGACGGCGGGCGGTTACGGGATTGATTTATGAAGG